>JALHHV010000042.1:18238-18662 GCA_022837365.1 Desulfovibrio sp.
CATTTGCTTCAATGCCGGAACAGGCCGCCTACACGGCCCCTTCCTGGCCCACGCGGGGCGCGGGCGCCTTTTCCTCCTCGGGCATGCCGAAGTGCAGCAGCACCGGGCTCGCCACGAAGATGGAGGACAGGATGCCCACGAACACGCCCACCAGCATGGTCAGCGCGAAGTCGTGGATGACCCCGCCGCCCAGCACGAACAGCGCCAGGATGACCAGCAGCGTGGTGCCGCCCGTCAGGATGGTGCGGCTGAGCGTCTGGTTGATGCTGGCGTTGATGATGTGCGCGTAGCTCCATTCCTTGCGGTGGCTGCGCAGCGTTTCGCGGATGCGGTCGTAGACGATGATGGTGTCGTTCAGCGAGTAGCCCACCAGGGTCAGGATGGCCGCCACGATGTTCAGGTCCACTTCCTTGTCCAGCAGCGA
>JALHHV010000490.1 GCA_022837365.1 Desulfovibrio sp.
GCCCGCATACTAGGGTTTCGGCCCATTCCCACCGTGCCCGGATGGCGGAACTGGCAGACGCAAGGGACTTAAAATCCCTCGGCCTCACGGCTGTGCGGGTTCAATCCCCGCTCCGGGCACCACATCTCCTCCGCCGGAATCCGCCCGGCTTTCGGCTCTTCCCGCCAGCAAGCGAGGCATCCGATGAAGTTCGAAGACTTCACCTCCGGAAAATTCGTCCAGCAGTATGAATACAAAAGCTTCACGCCCACCCTGGTGAACCGCGAGTGGACGTGGGAAGACCCGCGCATCAACAGCCTGCTGGAGGAAACCACCCGCAGTCTCGCCGAGTTGGACGCCTTTTCGAAGATGGTTCCGGACGTGGACCGCTACATCTACATGCACGTCGTCAAGGAGGCCAACACCTCCAGCCGCATCGAAGGCACGCGCACGGAAATGGACGATGCGCTGCGCGACAGAATGCACGTTGCCGAAGAAAAACGTGACGACTGGCAGGAAGTGCACAACTACATCGATGCAATGAACGTGGCCATCCACGAACTGGCGGAGCTTCCGCTTTCGAATCGCCTGCTCCGGAAAACACACGAAATATTGATGCGCGGTGTGCGCGGCGAACGCAAGACGCCCGGCGAATTCCGCCGCTCGCAAAACTGGATCGGGGGGGCGTCGCTGAAGGACGCCGTCTTCATTCCGCCCCATCACGACGAGCTTCCCGAACTGCTCGGCGACCTCGAAAAGTTCTGGCACAACGCGGAGATTCACGTTCCGCACATCATTCGGGTAGCCATAAGCCACTACCAGTTCGAAACCATCCACCCCTTTCTGGACGGCAACGGCAGAATCGGGCGCCTGCTCATCACGCTGTACCTCATCAGCGTCGGGCTGCTCAGCAAGCCGTGCCTCTACCTTTCCGCGCACATGGAAAAGCACAAGGGGCAATACTACGATGCGCTGACCGGGGTCCGCGTGTCCAACGACCTCGGCCACTGGGTCCGCTTCTTCCTCGTGGCCATGCGCGATACGGCCCGCAACGGGGTGGCCACGTTCCGGAACATCATGGCGCTCAAGGAGCGTTCCCTGCAAAAGGTTCTTTCGTTGGGCGCACGATCCGCCAATGCCCAAAGGCTGTTGGAATCGCTGTACATGAATCCGGTCACCAACGGAAAGCTCGTGGCCCGGAACCTCGGCATCTCGCCTCCAACGGCCAACACCCTCATCGAGGAAATGGTCCGGCTTGGCATCCTCGAAGAAATGACCGGCTTGCAGCGCAACAGGGAATATCTGTTCACCGAGTACTACCGGCTTTTCCT
>JALHHV010000043.1 GCA_022837365.1 Desulfovibrio sp.
ACACGTCACGCGCCGCGCGCGGGTCGTGACGTGCGCGGCGCGGACGGGAAAACGGGCGGGGGACGCCGTGCGGCGTCCCCCGTGATGTTGCGTGGCGAACTGGCAGACCGGATGCCAGGCCCGATGTCTGGCCGGATGTCGGGCCGGACCGGTTGTGGCCCCTGCCTGGCGGCTAGACGATGCCCGCCGCCGACAGGATGTCGCGCAGGCGCGACTGGTTGGCGGGCTGCAACGGCACCATGGGCAGGCGCAGTTCCAGCTCGATTCTGCCCATCATGGACAGGGCCGTCTTGACCGGGATGGGGTTGGTCTCCAAGAACATGGCCCGGTTGATGGACGCGATTTCGTAGTGCACCCGGCGCGCTGTGGCCAGGTCGCCCTCGAAGAAGGCGCGGCACAACTCGGACATCTTGGCGGGCACCACGTTGGAACTCACCGAGATGACCCCGCAGCCGCCCACGGCCCTGGATCAGGTTGCCGGTGGCCTCCTTGACCCCGATGACCTCGGGAATGTCGCGCTTCATGCGGGCCAGGGTTTCCGGACACAGGTTGGTGCCGGTGCGGCTGGGCACGTTGTACACGATGAAGGGCATGGGCACTTCGGCGGCGATGGCCTTGAAATGCTGGTATAACCCTTCCTGGGTGGGCTTGTTGTAGTACGGGGTGATCAGCAGCGCGCCGTCGGCCCCGGCCTGCCTGGCGTAGCGGGTAAGCTCCACCGCCTCGCGGGTGTTGTTGGAACCGGCGCCCGCCAGCACGGGCACGCGGCCCTTGACCTGCTCGACGCAGATGCGGATGACGTCCTTGTGCTCCTGGTGGGTGAGCGTTGCCGATTCGCCGGTGGTGCCGCAGGGGACAAGGCCGTTGATGCCCTGTTCGATCTGCCATTCGATGAGCGCGCGGTAGCGTTCCTCGTCCACCGCGCCGTTGCGGAACGGCGTGACGAGAGCGGTGAAAGCGCCTTGAAACTGCATGTTGCCTCCTTTGGGCCGGGTACCTGCTGCCCCGGCCTTGGACACGCCGTGCCCGTGGGCCGCCGCTTCCGCCGCGCCGCGCGGCCTGAACATGCGGCAGCGGGCGGCAACGGCAAGGGGGCCCGGCCGGGCCGGGTGCGTTACGCCAGGGCCAGCCCCAGCCCTTCCAGGAACATCTCGCCCGAGAAGACGCGCACGGCCTTGCCGGAAAGGAACACCGAGCCGCCTTCAATGGATATGCCGAGGATCTCGCCGCCGGAACTCCTGACGTTCACCGTGGATTCGGTAAGCCCCAGGGCGTGGGCCACCACCGCGCCCGCCGCCGCCCCCGTGCCGCAGGCGTAGGTTTCGTCCTCCACGCCGCGTTCGAAGGTGCGCAGGTGGATGTTTTTGCGGTCGATGACCTGCGCGAAGTTGGCGTTGGTGCCCGCGGGCGCGAAGTGCGCGTGGCGGCGCAGCGCGGCGCCCAGGGTGCGCACGTCCACGGCTGTGGCGTCGCGCTTGAACACCACGGCGTGGGGCACGCCGGTGTTCACGAAGTGCACCATCTCGCGGCCCTGGCCGAGGTCCAGTTCGATGCCCAGTGCCAGGTCGCGCGGCGGGGTCAGTTCCACCTTGGCCATCCCGGCGGCCACGTCGGCCTCGGCGCGGATGAGCCCGGCATCGGTGCCGAAGACGTGTTTCGGCCCGGCAAAGCCCAGTTCCACGGCCAGCAGGGCGGCGCAGCGGGAGGCGTTGCCGCACATCTCGGCGCGCGAGCCGTCGGCGTTGTAGAAGTGCCAGATGTAGTCGCCTTCGCGGTCTTTCGGCGTCTCGTCCAGAAAGACCAGGCCGTCGGCGCCCACGCCGAAGGCGCGGCGGCACACGGCGCGGGCCCAGTCGGGCATGTCCGCCACGGGCAGGCGCAGCGCCCGGTTGTCGATGAATACGAAGTCGTTGCCGCACCCGTGCAGCTTGTGGATGGGTACGGTGCGTGCCTTGCCGCTCATGCTGCGTGCTCCTTGTGTTGGCCGGGACCGGGGCGGGCGCGCGTTGCGCTGCCTACCGCGCGGCGGGAACCGTGCCGACGACCGCCTCGACGACAGGGTCCGGCTCCACGGCGTCCTTCAGGGGAACCTGCCGGACGGAAATATCCATGCCCACGATCCAGTGCCGGGGCTGCGAGCGGCCCTGAACCCGTTGGGGCCAGGCCAGTACGTCCACCACGTTGACGCTTCTGCCTTGCATGTCTGGCCGGGACCATAGCAGCGAAGGGGCCGCGCCGTCCACGACCCCGTCGAAGCCGGTGCCGATGCCGCCGCCGAGCAGGATGTGGAACGCCTGCCCCAGGTCCGCAAGGTAGCGCCGTTCGCCCAGGCCGCCCCATCCGGCCACGGCGATGACCAGATCGGCCCGTTCAAGGGCGGCCTGTCCGGCGCGCACGGCCTGCGCGGCCATGGCGGGGGTGGGGTCTTCCCACGGCTTGGGCGGCGCGGGCAGGAAGACCACGGCCACGGTGCGTCCGCCGACATGGTGAAGGCGGGTGGCGGGCTCGCCGCCCATCTCGCGGAAGCCTGCGGGCGCGTCGCCCGCATGGTCGCGGAACCACGCGGCGGCAGCGGCGGAAAGGTAGCCGTCGTCCACGCGCAGCAGATCGTAGGCCCTGCGCGTCATGGGGGCCAGGCGGCCCGCCGCGTCCTCTCCGGCATCGGGCGAAAATTCGTCGGGTCCGGCCAGCACCAGGGTCGGTATGCCGTCCTGCCCGCGCCACTGCCCGAACATGCTCGCCCGCCGGGCAAGCCCACCAGAGGTGCCGCCCCCTCAGGAAGGGCAGGGGTGCAGCGTTCCCTTGGTGCTGGCGTTGTAGAGGATGCGCAGCACCGGTTTATCAGATGCGCTGGCGAATGCGTTGGCGGATGCGGTGGCGGATGCGTTGCCGGGGCCGTTCTGCCCGTCCTGCGTCATCAGGGCGAAGTCGGACAGGTTGCGCGGGGCGGGCGCGTCAGTCGCGTCCGCCGGGCCGGAGCTGCCGGACGGACCAGAGCCGGACGGGGCGCACGCGGCCAGCAGTACGCACAGCAGCGCCGTCAGCAGGCAACGGCACAACCATGCCGCTGCCCCCTGGGGGCGCGGCCGATGGAGATGGGAAATCGGGGTCGGATTCGGGCGAAGCGTCGGGTCGGCGGCACGGAGAGCCCGTGCCGCCGTGCCGTCAGGCGATGGATGTGGGGACATCGCCTAATCGTTGAGGAATTCTTTCAGTTCCTTCCCGGCGCGGAAGAAGGGCAGGCGTTTGGGCTGGACGACAACCATGTCGCCGGTCTTGGGGTTGCGGCCGGAGTAGCCGCCGTAGTCCTTGACCTTGAAGCTGCCGAAACCGCGGATTTCCACGCGGTCGCCATCGGTCAGCGCTTCCTTCATGCTGTCCACGAAGGTATTCACGACCATGGCGGCTTCCTCGATGGGGATGTTCGTCTCTTCGGACAGCGTCTTGATGAGTTCGCTCTTGTTCATGGAGTCCTCCGTGGTGCGGCGGTGCGGTGGGTACGGTTCGTTCCGCCCCGAAAAAACGTGGCCGGTAACTTCGGTTCGTGGCGTGGTGCCTGCCGCCGGATGCGCTGAAGCCTTGCCAGGACTGCCCGCCCGCAGGGTAAGGGGGGTGGCGGGGGGACAATCCAGAAGACGATGGACGCACTATGGCCGAAGAGGGTCAAGGTTTCAAGGGGTTAATATGCCTCTTCCGAAAGTGCGCGCAAGGGCCGCCTGTCCGCCAGTTCCGGCAGCAGGGCGGCGCGCATGCGTTGCAGCTTGACCGCGATGGAAAAAAGGTCTTGCGCGGCGGGCGATTGCGGTGCGACGCGCATCAGCGGCTTCTGCCTGCGCACCGCGTCCGGCAGGGCCTTGTCCAGGCGCACGCCGCCCAGGAACTGCGGCTCGATGTCCAGGAACTTGCGGCAGGCGGCGGCAAGCCGCTCGAAGGTCTGGGTCTCTTCCTTGCGCGATTCCGCCTGGTTGACGATGACGAAGAAGTCGCGCACGCCGTGCTGGGTGGAAAGCACCTTCATCAGCGCGTAGCTGTCGGTGAGCGAGGTGGGCTCCGGCGTCACGATGACGATGCGCAGTTGGGTCATGGCGGCGAAGGCCAGCACCGTGGGGTTGATGCCCGCGCCAAGGTCCAGGAACAGGAAGTCGTAGCGCGAGAACAGCGGTTCCAGCTTGCGCACCAGCAGGGCGCGCATGTCGCCGTCCATCTCCACCAGTTCGGGCACGCCCGATGCGGCGGGCAGGAAGTCGAAGCCGTCCGGCTCGATGGGCACGGCCACGTCGCGCGGGGCGGCGTCGCTGTCCAGAAGGTCCTGCATGTTCCTGTCCGGCGCGATGCCCAGCAGCACGTCCAGGTTGGCCAGCCCGAGGTCGCAGTCCATGAGCAGCAGGGGGTGCCCGCCGCGGTACAGGCAGTAGCCGAGGTTGAGGGCGATGTTGGTCTTGCCCACGCCCCCCTTGCCGCTGAGTATGGAAACGCTGAGTGTGGTGTTCTGCGTCATGTCCCGTCCGTGCATCAGGCCCGGCGTGGAAGCGGATCGCTCCAGCGGCGCCGGGTACTATTCGTCGTTGCCTGAAAAAAGAAACTGCTTCTCGTCCGACTGCACCATGGTGGAGCGGTCGTAGTCGGGCACGCCCGGCAGCCGGTGCACCCGCACGCGGGCCTTGCCCGAGGTCTTGGCCTCGTACAGGGCCTTGTCCGCCCGGTCCAGCAGGTCTTCCGCCCGGCACGCCGTGGCGCCCCTGCACCCGGCGATGCCCGCGGAAAACGTGACCCGGAAGGTTTCGCCCCGGCAGGTGAAGTCTTCGCCGCGCATCTCTTGCAGCAGCCGTTCCAGCAGGGCCTGGGCGCGCATGGGCGAGGCCCCCGGCAGCAGCAGCACGAATTCCTCGCCGCCGATGCGGGCGGCCACGTCGTAGGCGCGGGTGGCGTCGCGCAGCAGGTCGGCCGTGCGGCGCAGCACAAGGTCGCCGCAGGCGTGGCCCCAGGTGTCGTTGACCCGCTTGAAGTCGTCCAGGTCCACCATGGCCAGGCAGATTTCCGCCCCGCCCCGGTGCACCCGTTGCAGTTCCAGTTCCACCTGGCGCAGGAAGGCCCGGCGGTTCATCAGGCCGGTGAGCGGGTCGTGGTCGCGCTGGTGGGCCAGCTCTTCCACGGCCTTTTGCAGTTCGCGCAGGTTGAAGTTGGAGCTTTTGTCCAGATCGATGGCGAACCACTGGCGCAGGCCGTGTTCTTCGGCCAGGGCCAGCCAGCGTTGCCGGGTCATGCCCGGAAACAGCCGCGCCACGGCCAGCAGGGGGCCGTCGGCCCGTTCGGCGTCGGTCGGGTCTTCATCGGCGGGCGCGGCATGGCGCGCGGCCTCTTCGGCCAGCGCGCGGCGCAGGGCGTCCAGTTCGCCCAGCAATTGGGCGGAATCGTGGGCGGAATCGCCGGTGTCCACAGACTGGGTGGATTCGGCGGATTGGGCGGGGTTGGCGGACCCGGCGCGCCCGGTGGACTGGGTGGGCTGGGCGGACTGGGCAGCCTTGGGGGCGTCAGTTGGTTTTCTGGCCATGGAGGTACAGCAGATAGTCCCGCAGGAGCTGATCGATGCGGCCGTCCAGCACGGCCTCGACGTCGCCTATTTCCGTATTGGTGCGGTGGTCCTTGACGAGGCGGTACGGTTGCAGCGTGTAGGTGCGGATCTGGCTGCCGAAGCCGATGGCGTCCTTGCCCGCGTACTGGGCCTTCTTCTCTTCTTCCAGCTTGCGCAGTTCCAGTTCGTACAGGCGGGCGCGCAGGATCTGCATGGCCGTATCGCGGTTGCTGTGCTGCGACTTTTCGTTCTGGCACTGCGCCGAAATGCCCGTGGGCAGGTGGGTGATGCGCACGGCGGAACTGGTGGTGTTCACGCTCTGGCCGCCGGGGCCGCTGGAGCGGAAGATGTCGATGCGCAGGTCCGTTTCCTTGATGTCCACGGTGATTTCCTGGCCCACGTCGGGGATCACGTCCACCGAGGCGAACGAGGTGTGGCGGCGGCCCGAGGAATCGAACGGCGAGATGCGGATGAGCCGGTGGATGCCCTTTTCGCCCTTGAGCAGGCCGTAGGCGTTGGGCCCGGCCATGCGCAGGGTGACGCTCTTCACGCCCGCCTCGTCGCCCGCCAGGTAGTCCAGGTATTCGGCCTTCATGTCGTGGGTGTCTGCCCAGCGCAGGTACATGCGCACCAGCATTTCGGCCCAGTCCTGGGCCTCGGTGCCGCCCGCGCCGGGGTGAATTTCCACGATGGCGGGCAGGCGGTCCTCCTTGCCGGAGAGGAGCATGTTCATCTCCGTCTCCTGCAACAGATTTTGCAAAACCATCACCTGTTCGGCCAGCGATTCCAGGGCTTCCTGCCCCGGTTCGCCCGCCGCTTCCTCCTCCTCGGCCAGGGTCAGCCATTCGGTGACGTCGCGGCGGCAGGTTTCCAGGCGTTCCAGGCGGGTTATCTCGCCTTCGAGCTGGCTTTTCTCCTGCAGGACGGGGGTGAGCCGTTCGGGGTTGTTCCAGGCGTCGGGGCTGGAAAGCTGGCGCTCGATCTCGTCGAGGCGGTTGCGGTTGCCCGCAAGGTCAAAGACGCCCCCAGAGCGAGGCGTACTGGTCGATGAGGGTGGCGCTGCGCGCGCGCAGTTCGGCAAGCTGAAGCATGTGGATGGTGTCTGTTTGCGGGGTTGTGCGTGGGAGGAACGGCGCTCAGGACCGGCGGCGGGCGGGCAGCAGCAGCGCTAAGGCCGCCAGCCCCAGGGCCACGGGCCACACCAGGTGCTGCACCCGGTGGAACACGGTGGTTTCCGTGCGGGCCGTGGCCATGCCGCCAATCACCTCCGCCCGGAACAGGCCGCCGCGTTCGGCGATGCGCCCGTGCGGGTCGATGATGGCGGAAATGCCGGTATTGGTGCCGCGCAACACGTAGCGGCCCTGCTCCACGGCCCGCAGCGCCGACAGTTGCAGGTGCTGCTCCGGGGCCGAGCGCCGTCGGCAACGCGCTGCTGGGCCAGTTCCGGGAAAATAGTTTCATAGCAAATGAGTATGCCCAGCGCAAGGTTGCCCAGGCGCAGCGGCGCCACGGAGACGCCGGGGGTGAAGTCGCCCACGCCCTGCATCAGGGTTTCCAGGAAGGGCATGTCCAGGCCCGGGGGGGCGTATTCGCCGAAGGGGACAAGGTGCTCCTTGTCGTAGTGCCCGGCGTCGCCGCCAGCGGCGTCCACCAGCATGGCCCGGTTGTACAGCAGAAAGCCGCGCTTCACCGGCGCATTGACGTAGCCGGGCGTGCCCACCAGCACCGGGGTGCGGTTGGCGGCGGCAAAAGCTCGGATGGCCGGGCCGAATTCCTTGTGCTCCTGGAAATAGAAGGGCATGGCCGTTTCCGGCCAGACGACCAGGTCCGGGTGCCCGGCGGCCACGGCGTCCTTGCTCAGGGAAAGGTAGCGCTCCACCGTGGCGCGCTGGAAGGCGGGCTCCCACTTCTGGTCCTGTTCGATGTTGCCCTGCACCAGGGCCACCCGGAACGCTTCGCCGTCCTTGGGCAGGCCGCGCGACAGGATGTAGGCCCCGTACCCCACCAGCCCGAAGGCCACCAGCGAGGCCCCCAGCGCGCAGGCCAGGGTCTGGGCCAGCGACGACGGCGAAACGGACCGCCGCACGCCGGGGCAGCGGGGGCCGCATTCCGGGGCGATGGCCCCCATGGTCCAGCAGACCACGGCCACCAGCAGGCCGGACAGGCCGTACGCGCCCACCACGGCCACGCCCTGGATGGCCACCGGCCACGGGACGAAGGCGGCGGACAGGGTCAGCCACGGGAACCCGGTCAGGAACACGCCGCGCAGCATTTCCAGCAGCAGCCAGGCGCAGCCCAGGAACAGGCCGCGCCGGAACGGGGCCAGCCGGTCGCGCGTCAGGCGCGCCACGAGGCAGAACAGGCCGCCGTACAGCCCCACGTAGGCGCCGATGGCCACGCCGCAGGGCACGGCCAGCACCCACGGCAACTGGCCGTATTCGTGCACGGGCAGGGCCAGCCAGTACAGGCAGGCCGAGGAACCGGCGATGCCGGTGAGCCAGCCCAGGCGGAAGGCGGACCAGCGGCCCGTGGCGCCAAGGCCCAGCAGCAGGAGGGCGAGGGGATAGGCAAGGGCGAGCAGGGGCAGATGAGCCACCGGGTTGGGAAAGCCCAGCCACAGGCCGGCCGCGCCAAGGAGGATGCAGAGTGCGTTGCGCATAACCGGAGGTCAAAACCTCTGGGGGGGGAAAAGTCAAGGCCGGCACGGAAACGCCGGGGCCCGGCCCAGGCGCGGTTCAGGCGGGGCATGCCCGGCGGAAACCCCCTACACGGCTTCCAGCGGCCCCACGCGCACGGTGCGGATCTGCTTGGCGTCGGCTTCCACCACCTCGAAGCGGCGCCCGGCCAGGTCGAAGGCCTCGCCCGCCTGGGGCACGTGGCCCGCCAGCATGCTGAGGTAGCCGCCGATGGTGTCCACCTCGTCCGAGTCGAGGCTGATGCCCAACTCCTCCAGGTCTTCCAGCAGGGCGCGGCCCGAAAGCTGGTAGTTTTCGCCGTCCAGGACCACGATGTCCTCGTCGCGCGGGGTGTCGTGCTCGTCCTCGATGTCGCCCACGATGAGTTCCAGCACGTCCTCGATGGTCACGAGGCCGGACGTGCCGCCGTACTCGTCCAGCACGATGGCCATGTGGTTCTTGCGGCTGCGGAATTCCTGGAGCAGTTCGTAGACGTTCTTGGTCTCCGGCACGAAGTACGGCTCGCGCATCAGGTCGGCCACCGGGGTTGCGCACCCGGTGGGGTCGACGAAGCAGCGCAGCAGGTCCTTGGCGTAGACCACGCCCACGATGTTGTCGCGGTTGTCGCGGTAGATGGGGATGCGCGAATGCCCGGAAGCGACGATGCGCTCGATGACCTCCGCGAGGGGGTTGCCCGCCTCCACGCAGTCGATGTCGGTGCGGGGGGTCATGATGTCCTGGACCTGCGTGTCGTCGAGGCTCAGGATGTTCAGCAGCATCGAGCCTTCTTCGGCGTCCAGTTCGCCTTCTTCGCGGGCCTCGATGATGGCCTGTTCCACCGAGTCGTTGGTGCGGCCATGGAACAGCCGCGCGATGCGCGACCAGATGGGACTGCCCGATTCTCCGTCCAAGGGGGGCTCCTGTGTTGTGGTGACGTCGCCGTGGGGCGGGGCGGTATTCGCCACCGGCGGCTGGCGGATCTGCCGCCGCGCACGGGCGTGTCCGGCTGGCCGTGCCTGCATGGGCGTGCGGCGCGGGATGCGCCCCGCACGGGGCCATGTGCGAGTCAGGCCAAGGTTGCCAGCGGACACGGGCGCTTGCGGTCCGGCGTCACACTACATCGCTCCCGCTTTCCCTGTAAAGCTCAAGGTGACGGCGGATCACCCAGTTGCCGAGGGGCTCCACCTCGCCCTCGTCGGACAGGGGCTTCCAGTCGGCCATGTGGGGGGCGTTGTCGCGGGCCTGGCCCCAGGCCAGCACCTGGGCGCCCAGTTCCACGTCGCGCGTTTCGAAGGCCACGAAGCGGTTCTGGATGCGGCATTGCAGCCAGAAGCCCAGGCTGCGGTCGTGCTGGGGGTCGTACAGTTCCAGCAGGGCGGCGAAGCGCCCGCCGATGTCCAGGTTCATGCCCCGCGTCGCTGCGGCGCGGGCCGTGGCGCGCGGCAGCAGCAGGCGCAGCCCGCCGCCGGAAAGGTTCAGCAGGGCCACGGGCTGGGCCTGGCTGATGTCCGGAAAGAGCGGGGCGGCGACATCGTCGGGGACCGTGTCCGCGCAGGCCGCCGGGGCGGACGCCGCGTCCCTGTCGGGGTCGGGGTCTGGGGCGGGGTCCGGGGCGGCATCGCCGACGGGGCAGGGAGCGGCGTGGGCGGTGAAGCTGTTCAGGCTGGTGGCGTCGGGCAGGGCCAGCAGCGGCGCGCCCAGGCGGCGGCCGTCGGCCGGGGCCGGGGTGTCCGCCTCCATGGGCCACGCGGCAAGGCCCAGCACCAGGTGGCGCGGCACGTCCAGCCGCAGGAAGGCGCGCTTCTGGCGCCGCTCCAGCTTTTCCGGCAGGGCCAGGTCCACCAGCCATACCACGTCGGCCGTGGCGCCGGGGCCGCGCGGGGCGTTGCGGTCGGGCGGCGGGGCGCGGTGCGCGCCGGTGATCACCGAGGTGAACTGGTAGTACACCTGCATGCGCTTCTGCTGGGTGCGGAAGTAGCAGTCCACCTCGCGCCCCTTCCATGATTCCGGAACGGCGCGCAGCAGCGAGCATTCCAGGGTCAGGGCGGAGCGGGTGACGGCCACGGCCGTGCAGTAGGTGGAGCGGCGGCCCGTGGGGCCGTGGAACTGCATCTCGAAGCGGCCGCGTTGCAGGATGGCGGCGTCGAATAATTCGCGGATCACGTGCGGGTCGTTGACCCAGCCTTCCGGGGTGTAGCTGGCGCGGCGCTGGCGCAGCCCGCCCACCAGCAGCACGGCGGCCAGCAGGGCGGCCACGGCGGCCACGATGAGCACGAATTCGCGCACCAGCGAAAAGTCGGCCTGGTAGTTGCCGAAGTTGCGCGAAATTTCGGCCAGGAAGCTGGCCGCGCCCGGAAGCGGAAAGGGAAGGGAAAGGCCGTCCGCCAGGGGCCGGACAAGGTCGGTGACAAAATCGGTGACGAGGCCGGAGAGGCGGAAGTCCAACGGGAACGGTGCGGCGCTGCTCATGATGGTGCCCCGGACTGTTGAGGTACGCCGAAGGACGCGCGGCAGACTGGGTGCGAAGCCGGACGGTCGCACCCTGCACGGTAGCGCCAAACGGCGTCCGTCGCAACAGGCGGGGCGTCCCAGGCGGCGCGCTACCCCTGGCTCCGTTCCAGCTTGCGCAGGTGGATTTCGATGCAGGTCAGCGCGGCCGGGGTGACCCCGGAAATGCGTGATGCCTGCCCCATGGTGCGCGGGCGGACGCGGGTCAGCTTTTCCACGATCTCGCGGCTCAGCCCGGCCACCACGCCGTAGTCCAGGTCTTCGGGCAGGGGCAGGGATTCCTGCCGGGCGGCGCGCTCCACCAGTTCTTCCTGCCGGGCCAGGTACCCGGAATAGCGGATGATGGTTTCCGCCTCTTCGCATACCTCCGGCGCGTAGCCGGTGGCTTCGGGCCAGAAGGCGCGCAGCCGTTCCAGCGACATGGAGGGGCGGCGCAGCAGGTCCGCCAGCGAAACGGCGCGGGTGGGCACGGCCTCGCCAAGGTCGGCGAAGGCGGCGCGGGCGGCGGCGTCGGGCGTCACCCGCCGCTGTTCAAGCTGCGTCATCAACTCGGCCAGGGCGTCGTGGCGGGCGCGGAACACGGCCCAGTGGCCGTCGTCCACGAGGCCCAGGTCGCGGCCCATGGGGGTCAGCCGGGCGTCGGCGTTGTTCTCGCGCAGCAGCAGGCGGTGCTCCGCGCGCGAGGTGAACATGCGGTACGGCTCGCGCGTGCCCTTGGTGACCAGGTCGTCCACCAGCACGGCCATGTAGGCCGCGTCGCGCCCCGGCAGGAACGGCGGCAGCCCGCGCAGCGCGCACGAGGCGTTCAGCGCGGCCCACAGGCCCTGCGCCGCCGCCTCCTCGTATCCGGACGTCCCGTTGATCTGCCCGGCCAGGTACAGGCCCGGCAGGGCCTTGGTCTCCAGCGTGGGGTGCAGTTGGATGGGGTCGGCGTAGTCGTATTCGATGGCGTAGCCGGGGCGCACGATCTGGGCGTTTTCCAGGCCCGGAATGGTGGCGATCATGGCCTTCTGCACGTCCAGCGGCAGGCTGGTGGGAATGCCGTTGGGGTAGCATTCCGGGCTGGTCAGCCCTTCCGGCTCCACGAATATCTGATGGCGATCCCGGTCGGGGAAGCGGGCCACCTTGTCCTCGATGGACGGGCAGTAGCGCGCCCCGGTGCCGGTGATGACGCCCGTGAACATGGGCGAACGGTCGAAGCCGGAACGGATGGCCGCGTGGGTGCGCTCGTTGGTCCAGGTCATGTGGCAGGGCACCTGGGGCAGGCGCACGCCGGGGCCGCGAAAGCTGAACGGGCGCGGCGGGTTGTCGCCGGGCTGTTCCTCCATCACCGAAAAGTCGATGCTGGCCCGCAGCAGGCGCGGGGTGGTGCCGGTCTTGAGACGGCCAAGCTCAAGGCCATGGGCGCGCAGCGAGGCGGAAAGCCCCACGGCCGGGGCGTCGCCCAGCCTGCCGCCGGGAAAGTTGGTGAGCCCCACGTGGATCAGCCCGCACAGGAAGGTGCCGGTGGTCAGCAGCACCGTGCGGGCGCGGAATTCCTGCCCCAGGCCGGTGCGCACCCCGGCGGCGCGGCCGCGTTCGGACAGGATGGCTTCCGCCGTGTCCTGCCAGATCCACAGGTTGTCCTGCGCGAAGACGTCGCGCTGCACCGCGTGCAGGTAGGCGTCGCGGTCGATCTGGGCGCGCGAGGCCCGCACCGCCGGGCCCTTGCTGACGTTCAGGGTGCGGAACTGGATGCCCGCCTCGTCGGCCCACAGGCCCATCATGCCGCCCAGCGCGTCGATTTCCTTGACCATGTGCCCCTTGGCCAGCCCGCCGATGGCCGGGTTGCACGACAGGTGGCCGATGCGGTCCACGTTGCTGGTCAGCAGCAGGGTGGGATGGCCCAGGCGCGCGCTGGCCATGGCCGCCTCGCACCCGGCATGCCCGGCGCCGACCACGATGCAGTCGAACAGTTGGGGAAACGGAGCCTTGCGGGGCATGAGGGGTGCGGACATTGCGGTACCGTGGATGTTGGGCGCCAAGGGCGGGGGGAGCGGGGGGGCGTTGCGCGCCCGGCTACTTCCCGCCCTCGAACAGCATGGTGGCGATGACCTTGGCGTCGCCGATGTTGCACGAGATGCGCGTGGCCTCGTTGGGCACGTGGGCGTTGGGCACCAGCTTGGACCACACGGCGGCGGAAAGCCCCATGCGCCGCACGATGGCGGCCACGGTGCCCCCGCCGATGCCTGCGGGCCGCGCGGTGACGCCGTACACGTCCTTGATGGCGGCGCGCAGCCGGGCGACCACCTCCGCGTCGGGGCTGGTGGGCGGGGCGGCCTGCTCGCGCAGGACTTCGGCAATGGCGATGGACACGCCGTGCTCGCGCTCCACCTCGTCGGCCAGCCCGCGCACCGCCGCCACCACCTCGTCCAGGTCGTAGCGGGGCAGCACGCGGCAGTCCACGTAGAACACGTCCGAACCGGGCACGGTGTTCACGTTGGGCACGTTGGCCTCTTTCTTGGTGGGCACGAAGGTGGAGGTGGCCGGGTTGAACAGCGGGTCCGCGTCGGGGAAGCGCCCGTTCAGATGGCGGATGCGCAGGATGAGCGCGGCGGCGGCCGCAAGGGAGTTCACCCCTTCGTCGGGGGTGGATGCGTGGCACTGCTTGCCGGTGACGGCGATGCGCAGCCAGAGCATGCTCTTTTCCGCCACCTCGATCATGGAGCCTTCGCTGTCGCCGAAGTCGGGCACCACGATGAGGTCGTCGGGCCGGAACAGGCCGGGCCGCACGGCGGCCACGTGGGCCATGCCGCGCGCGTTGCCGGTTTCCTCGTCGGCCACGAAGGCCAGGCCCAGCGAAAGGTCGGGGGTGATGCCTTGTTCCAGCAGTTCGCGCGCCACCAGCAGGCCGGAGACGATGGCCTGCTGGTTGTCCTCCACGCCGCGGCCGAACAGCACGTCGCCGTCCACGCGCAGGGTCCACGGGTCGCCGTCCCACAGGGCCAGGTCGCCGGGGGGCACCACGTCCATGTGGGCCAGTACCCACACCGTGCGCGGCGATGCGCCGGGCACGCGGGCGATGATGTTGGGGCGGTGTCCGCAGGGTACGCGGGGGTCGGGGGCGGCGATCTGCTCGATGTCCGTCACGCCGATGGCGCGCAGGTGGGCGAGCAGCCAGTCCGCCTTTTCGCGCTCGCCTTCGCCGCCGCTTTCCGGTCCCAGGGCCGGGCGGCGGGTCAGTTCGCGCTGCAATTCGATGACGGCGTCGCGGCGGGCGTCGAGGGCGGAAAGGATGCGGTGCGGCATGCGGCAAACCCCGTGCGCGTGGCGCATGGCGCCCGCAACCGCACGAAGCGGCCCGGCCGCCGAGTCAGGATGGCCCCGCCGGGCATGACCAAAATTTGGCGCGCGGCGGAGAAAAAAAGAAAGGGCGAGGTTGCCCGCGCCCTTTCCCGTGCTGTCGAGGTAGGGACTAGCGGCCCTTGGCGGCGCGCTTGGACGCCTTGAGGGGGTTGACCTTGGCGGCGGCAGCGGACTGCGTCTTGATGTGCGTGGCGAAGTTGCACTTGCCGCCAACCCACTTGCGCTCGGGCATGGGGTAGCTGCTGCAGAACTTTTCTTCCTCGAACATGCGAACGCGATCACAGCCTTCGCACTGTTCGACGATGGGCTTGAGGGCGATGCCGTTCATCACCACGCCGTCGGCCGTCTTGGTGGCACCAGCAAGGACGTTGCTCGTTGCGCTCATCTCGAAATCCTCCGTCGCGCGCGAAGCGCGTTTGTTCTTTCAGAAAGCAGGTTCCAATTATACAGTTCGCCCCGGTTGTCAACAGGAAAATAGCCGGGGGCGTCAGTTGGCGGCGGGTTGGGCGGCGGGCGTCGCCGCCGCCTTGGCCTCCATCTGCTCCATGGCTTCGTTGAAGCCGCGCAGGTACGCCTCGCGGGTTTCCTGGCCGATGCGCGGCCAGTCAGCTTCGGGCAGGCTCAGAGGCTTCGGCGCCTTGTCGGCGTCGAACGAACGCATCATGGCGCCCATGCCGTGTAGGTTTATCCAGCGGTGGTCGTAGTCGTGCGGGGTCTTTTCTTCCCATTCCACCACCATGGGAATGAGCTTTTTCAACTTGGGAATGTCCTGGAAGGCATATTGGTTGATGGGCGGGCCGTAGTTCTGGTTCAGCACGGCCACGGCCTGGCGGGCGCTGACGTCGGCGCAACGGTTGGCGTCGTAACGGGCGCGCAACTGCCCGGCATAGAACCAGAAGGCGGCCTCGTCCTTTTCTCCTTTGGCGAACAGGGCGTAGGAAAGGGCGTACAGCACCGTCGGCATCACCGACTGGGGGTTTGCCAGCACCTCCCGGATGGCCGCGTCGCGCGTGTCCGCCGACGTGGAGTGCAGGCGTTTCATCAACGCCATGGCCGGACCCGTATCGATGGTGGCGTATTCACCCGTGGGCGCGACGGTGATGTTGCGTCCGCGTTGTCCGCCCTGCTGGCCGACGCAGGCGGCAAGTGACAACAGCAGCATCAGGGCGAGAATGGCCGAAAGCGAGCG
>JALHHV010000491.1 GCA_022837365.1 Desulfovibrio sp.
CACCCCGGCGTCGCGCGCGGCGGTGAGCAGGGTCTGCGCGCCCAGCACGTTGGTGAGCACGAAGGGCGCGGGGTCGTCTATGGAGCGGTCCACGTGGGTTTCGGCCGCGAAGTTGACCACCGCGTCGATGCGGTGGTCCTTCAGGATACGGCGCACGGCGGCCGCGTCGGCGATGTCGGCGTGCTCGAAGAAGTAGCGGACGCCGCCGTGGGCTTTTTCGATGTCGGCGAGGTTCAGCGGGTTGCCCGCGTAGGTCAGCTTGTCGAGGTTGACCACCGTGACGTCGGGGCGGCGGTCCATGACGAGACGGACGAAGTTGGTGCCGATGAAGCCGCAACCGCCCGTAACGAGTAGGCGCATCATGTCTCCGTGATGGTGACGGGTGTGCTGGGGTGACGCCCGGCAGGGCCGGGCGCAGGGGCGAATGGTACAGGCAGCGGCGGGGCAAGGTCAATACGGCGCGCCGGGTGGAGTGGGCACCGTGCATCGTACAGAAATAACTTGCAATGTTCTGCCGTCATGCGTAGCCTGCACTGTGGCGCTTCCCGCCGTCGCGCCGCCCGGCATGGCCGCATGGGTTCGTCCCGCACGCACGGCACGCACGGCCCGTATCGCAACTACCCGCTGGCAATCCCCACGGCAGTCCACATGAAGAAAGGCATCCTTCTCGCCGCGTTCGGCTCCGGAACCCCGCAGGGGCAGTCCACCCTTCGTCTGTTCGACGAACGGGTGCGGGCGCTGTTCCCCGGCGTGCCGGTGCGCTGGGCGTTCACCTCTGTGGTCATGCGCCACCGGCTGGCGGCCGCGCGGAAGAAGACCGACTCCGTCCACAAGGCCCTGCGCAAGATGTGGTTCGAAAAATACACCCACGTCGCCGTGCAGTCGCTGCACTCCATCCCCGGCGCGGAATACGCCGACCTGCTGGCCGACGTGGAGGATATGCGCGGGACGGGGGATGGGCGGGAAGGCTTCGTTCGGGCCACCGTGGGCGCGCCCCTGCTGGATTCCGGCGAGGACATCCGCCGCGCCGCCGCCGCGCTGCTGGCCCACTTGCCGCCGGAGCGCGCCCCCGGCGACGCCTGCGTGTTCATGGGGCACGGCACCTGGCACGAGGGCGAATCGCGCTACGGGACGCTGTCCGCCCAGGTGCGCGAGCGCGACCCGCTGGTGCACATCGGCACCATGGACGGGGACTGCACCATCGACGACATCCTGCCCCGCCTCGCGGCGGCCGGGGTGCGCCGGGCGTGGCTGCTGCCGCTGCTTTCGGTGGTGGGGCGGCACGCCATGCTGGACATGGCCGGCGACCGGTCGCGCATCGTGGCGGCGGGCATGGAATGTGTGCCCGTGCTGCGCGGCACGGCGGAGTACGGCGGTTTCGTGGACATCTGGCTGGACCACCTGGGCGTGGCCTTCCGCGCGCTGGACGCGGAAACGGAGCCGGTCACGGACCTGGATAGGGTCGGGGAGTGACCCTTCCCCGGCGTCCGGCCCGCCCGCGCTGGCGTTCGGGGCCGAAATCGGCTACAACGCCACGGAACGACACCATTTTGCAGAACACCGGAGTATTCATGATGTTCCGTTGTC
>JALHHV010000044.1:0-8419 GCA_022837365.1 Desulfovibrio sp.
AACGTCGTTTGGTCACAGGGGCGCGCCGAATGAGGTTTTTCGTTCGTTGGCAAGGACAACGAGCATGCCACGGAGGGAGTATACTTTTGTGGTATTCGACCGGAGTGGCAGGCGAAGTTGGACGTAGCCAATGGGCGAAAGGACCATTCGGCGCGTCCCTAGAACGGCCTTTGATGCATCACGCCCTTCTGGAACCACACGCTGTGCGTGTAGCCGAAGCGGCGGGCGTATTCCTCCAGCTGGTCGAAGCCCCAGGCCACGGTGGAGGTGCAGTGCGCGTCCGAGCCGAAGGTGATGGGCAGTTCCAGTTCGCGGGCCATCTCCATGATGGCGGGGCAGGGGTAGATTTCCTTGCACAGCTTGCGCAGCCCGGCCGAGGAGATTTCCATGGCCATGCCCGCCGCGCGCAGGGTGGCCAGGGCGTCGCGCACCCGCTGGCGCGATTCGGGGCGCTCCAGCCATTCGTGGAAGGCATCCACCGCGAATATCTTGATGATGTCCGGGTGGGCGGCGATGTTGAACATGCCCGACGCCCCCATGCGGCGCAGGCTGTCGAAGTAGCGCACGAAGGCGTCGTGGGCCTGCTCTGGCGAAAGATCCTTCCAGTCGTCCACGGTGCAGTCGAAGCCCCAGGTGCCCAGAAAATGGATGCCCCCGATGATGTAGTCGAAGGGGTAGCGGTGGATGGTTTCCGCCGTGAACGGCTCCTGCCCCGGCAGCCAGTCCATTTCCAGGCCCAGCAGCACGGTGCGGCCGTCCTGCCGTGCATCGGCCAGGGCGCGCACCTCGTCCACGTAGCGGGGGAAGCCCGCCGTCAGCTTGTCGCGGTAGTCCTTGGGATAGGAATAGGCGAGAGGACGGGGCGAGTGTTCGGAAAAGCCGAAGATTTCCATGCCGCGATCCATGGCGGTGGCGAACATCTCTTCCACGGTGGCCTGCCCGTGGGAATGGCTGGTGTGGGCGTGCAGATCGACGGTGATCACGGCGGTGTGTCCATGGCCGCCCCGCGGTGCCGGGGCGGGTTGCGGTGAAAGGCCGTCCGGACGGAGCGGGCGGGCGGCGGATTATTCCTTGGGACGTTCCATGACCCGCACGAAGGCGTTGCGCACGGCCTCGACGATCTGGTCGTCGCGCACCGGGTCGCGCAGCACGATGGTGCCGGTCTGGGCGTAGCGCGGGGCCAGGTTGTTCAGCGCCAGCGCGTAGATGTCCTGGATGTCCTTGGGGTCGGGGGTGTACACGGGGGGCTCGCGCAGCACCTGCTCGATGGCCTTGATGACCCGCAGTTCGTTGCGGTTGCGGATGTCGGTCAGGTCGATGTCGCCGATGCGGTACTTCTCGCGTCTGGGCGCCATGGGCGGGCCTCCTGCGGGGGGGGATGGGTGTCCGGTGGCGGGGCTGGCCCCTCGCCATGCGGGCGGCGCGTGCCGCCCCGAAGAACATAGCAACGGCGCGGGCCGCTCGCAAGCATGCGTGCCGTACGCCGCATGTGAAACCGCCGCCCCTCCGGCCCGTGCGGGCGGAAGGGCGGCGGCGTGCGTTTCGTGCGGGCGAAGGGGCGGGCCGGTGGATGCCGGTGCTAGCCGTCGCCCTGGATGCGGCGGCGAATTTCCTTGGCCGCCCTGCGGCCCGCGCCCATGGCCAGGATGACCGTGGCCGCGCCGGTGACGATGTCGCCCCCGGCGAACACGTTGGGGATGGAGGTCTCGCCGGTTTCCTCGTCCACCTCGATGTAGCCGCGCCTGCTCAGCTTCAGCTGCGGCGTGGCTTCCAGCAGGATGGGGTTGGGCCGGGTGCCCACGGCGATGATGGCGAGGTCGGTGGGCAGGTCGTAGGTGTCGCCTTCCACCGGCACCGGGCTGCGGCGGCCCGAGGCGTCCGGCTCGCCAAGCCGCATGCGTTGCAGGGTCACGCCGGTCAGGCGGCCCATCTCGTCGCCGTGGAAGGTCACGGGATTGGCCAGCAGTTCCAGGATCACGCCCTCTTCCTCGGCGTGTTCCAATTCCTCGTGCCGGGCGGGCAGTTCGTCGCGGGTGCGGCGGTAGACGATGCGCACCGATTCCGCGCCCAGGCGCTGGGCAGTGCGCGCCGCGTCCATGGCCACGTTGCCGCCGCCGTACACGGTGACGTTGCGGCCCTGGTAGACCGGGGTGTCGTAGTCCGGAAACGCGTAGGCCCGGCCCAGGTTGACGCGGGTAAGGTATTCGTTGGCGGAAAACACCCCGGTCAGGTTTTCGCCGGGGATGCCGAGAAAGCGCGGCAGGCCCGCGCCCACGCCGATGAACACGGCGCGGTAGCCTTCCGCGAACAGGTCGTCCACCGAGAAGGTGCGGCCGCCCACCCAGTTGGTGACGAAATCCACCTCCTGGGTGCGCAGGGCCTGCACTTCCTTTTCCACGATGGCCGATTTGGGCAGGCGGAATTCGGGAATGCCGTACACCAGCACCCCGCCGACCTCGTGCAGGGCCTCGAACACGGTCACCTTGATCCCGCGCGAGGACAGGTACCCCGCCACGGTCAGGCTGGCCGGGCCGCTGCCGATGCAGGCCACGCGCAGGTCCGGGTCCACCGCCGGGCAGGTCAGCTTGGCCGAAAGATAGTTGCAGGCGTCGAGGGCCATGTAGGTGTCGGCCACGTAGCGCTCCAGGCGGCCGATGGCCACGGGCTGGCCCTTGGCGTTCAGCACGCAGGCGCCCTCGCACTGGTTTTCCTGCGGGCACACCCGGCCGCACACGGAGGGCAGGCTGTTGGTGGACTTGATGGTGCGGTACGCGCCCTCAAGGTCGCCCTTGGCAAGCTGGCCGATGAAGTCCTTGATGGGCACTTCCACCGGGCAGCCCTTGACGCACTTGGGGTTCTTGCATTGCAGGCAGCGTTTGGCCTCTTCCGTGGCCATCTGCTGCGTGTAGCCCAGGGCCACCTCGTCGAAGTTGCGGATGCGTTCCCCGGCGGGCTGGCAGGGCATGTCCACGCGCGGGGCGATTTTCCTGCCCCCGGCGGGCTTGCGTTCGGCGGTCGCGCTCATGGCGTTATTTCTCCCCCGCGCAGGTACACTTGCAGTGGTGGTCGTACGATGCCTTCTCCTGCGGCTTGAAGGCCGCCAGGCGCTGGCGCAGTTCGTTGAAGTCCACCTTGTGGCCGTCGAATTCGGGGCCGTCCACGCAGGCGAAGCGGGTTTCGCCGCCCACGCTCACGCGGCACGCGCCGCACATGCCGATGCCGTCCACCATGATGGAGTTCAGGCTGACCGTGGTCTTCACGCCGAAGGGCTCGGTGGTTTTCGCCACCGCCGCCATCATGGGCACGGGGCCCACGGCCACCACCTCGGACACGGTCTTGTCCGTTTTCAGCCGCTGGCGCAGCAGGTCGGTGACCAGCCCCTTGTGGCCGAAGCTGCCGTCGTCGGTGGACACGAGCACCTCGGGGCAGAAGGACGAAAGTTCGTCGTAGAACAGCAGCAGGTCCTTGCTGCGCGCGCCGATGACCGCCACCACGTGGTTACCCGCCTTGTGGTGCCCCTTGGCGATGTGGTGCATGGCCGCGATGCCCGTGCCGCCGCCCACGCAGATGACCGTGCCCGCCTTCTCGATGTGTGTGGGCTTTCCCAGCGGGCCGCACAGGTCGAGGATGGAATCGCCCGCGTCCAGGGTTTCCAGCAGGGCGGTGGACTTGCCCATGACCAGGTAGACGATGGTGATGGTGCCGCGTTCGGGGTCGGCGTCGGCGATGGTGAGCGGGATGCGTTCGCCCTTTTCGCAGACGCGCAGGATGACGAAATTGCCCGGCTGCGCCTTTTTGGCGATGTGCGGCGCGTCGATGACCAGCTTGCTGGTCTGGCCGGGGATCAGGCGCTCTTTTTCCAGTATCTTGCAGGGCATGCGCGTGCTTCCTTCCTTGCGGGGATTGGCGGATGACGGTTGCCGGGGCGCCGCGCGGGAACGGCCGCAACCGGCTGAACGGTCAGCGACCTTCGTAAGTTCTGCGCCCGCGCAATGCAAGAAAAATGCGGGTTGCGCGGGCGCGAATACGTATGTAAATTACTGTATCAGACCAGCAGCGCATTGCGGCGCGCACGGCACCAGTTGCCCAATATCTGCCAGGGACCGGCCATGGACATCGGCGACGCAACCTCGTCACGCGGCCTTGCCGCGTACAGCCGCGCACTGACCCGCGATGCGGGCGATGCGCTGGGGCTGCTTGCCGCCAAACGCACGAAGACGGCCTTTTCCCTTGGCCCGCTGACGGTCAGCTACGAGACCGAAACCGCCCCCACCGCGGAGGACGCGGCCGTACAGGCCGCCGAATCGCTGCAACGGATGCGGGCCTTCAATTTCGCCGACAGCCTGCAAACGCAGCAACTGCTGGCGGAACTGACGCCCGCCGATGCCTTGGCGCAGCCCTCCGCCCCCACGGCGCAACTCGATGGCGGGACTGGCGGGATTGCCGGAACTGGCGGCGCGCAGGCCGCGCTGGCCGGAGAGGCCGCCCCCACCCGCACCCCCGCCGCTGGCGCGCGCGCCTATGCCCGTTCCGCCTCGCTGGTGGAGCGTTCGCCCATGATCCAGGCCGACGTGTAGGGGCGACTTGCCCTTGTCATGGGCTGCGTCGCTTTATTCTGCAATTGACATTCGTTATCAATCGAGCCACAACGGCCTTGGCGCACGCATGGTGCCCCAAGGCCGCTCCGTTGTCCGGCGAAAGGATACGCTACACCCGGAAGCCCAGCAGGGCCGCGCATTGCCGGGCCTGTGCCCCTTCCGCCGCGCCGTTGTCTTGCAGGCGTTCCCACATCCGGTTCTGCACGGTCCACCAGTCGAAGTCGGACGCCACTTCGCGGGTGCGTTCCACGGCCCCGCACAGTCCGGCCCAGTCCGGCGCGGGGGCCGCCAGCAGGTCCAGCAGATGTTCCTGCACCAGCAGGTGCAGCCCGCGCCGCTGCCTGGGCGTCGGTTGCAGCGAGCGCAGCAGTTCCAGGCCCTGCCGCCATGCGGTTTCGCCGCCGCCGGGAAGGCCGGGAGCCGGGGCCTCGGCCACCAGCGCCAGCCCCAGTTGCGGGGCAAGGTCGGCCCACAGGTGGCTGGCGGGCATGTCGTGCTGGGCCTCCTCCCACGGGTCAACCAGGGCCAGGGCCTGGCGGGCCAGGGCGGCGCGCCGGGGGGCCTGATGTTGCTCCTCGCCGCGCAGCAGGGCCAGCAGCAGGGCTTGCCGGGCGTTCACCGGCAGGTCGGCCACGGAAAGGGATGTTTCGGCGGCGTCGGGTTCCGTTGCCGGGCGCACCGTCACCCGCGAGGCGCGGGCGGGCGTGTCCGGTCCCGGCGGCTGCCAGGTGAAGCGCACGGCGCGGCCTTCCGCCTCTTGCGGCAGGCGCAGCGCGGCGGTGCCGGTGACGGGTCCGGCGGCGTGCGCGTCGGGAGCGTCAGGGGTATCGGGGGTATCGGGGGCGTTGGAGGCATCGAGGGTCACGTCCACTTCGGCGCCCGGCCAGGCGTGGGTCGCCGTGCCGCCCGGAGCGGGCAGGCCATGTTCCGCGCGCAGCCGCCACAGGGCCTGGAGCACCAGGCTGGCGTCCGTACCGCGCCGGGGCAGTACGGTGCGGGACAGAATGTCCGCCCCGGTGCCTTCCTCCGGCTTGTTGGAGGCGGCGCGGGCCAGGTGTTCCGCCAGGCGCGGCAACAGGTCCGGCCCGCCGGTGGCGGTGCACAGGTCCATGGCGCGCAGGGCGCAGGTCATGGCGTTCACCGGCTCGATGCGCGAGATTTCGTCGAAGAACCAGGCGCAGCTGGCAAAGGACGCCAGCCCCGCTTCCTGCATGGCCAGCAGCTTCCACGCCGCGTCGGCCTGCCGCCCGGCGATGCCGGGGGCCAGATGCGTGGCGGCGAAGGCCTCGCGCGCGGACGGGTCGCCGCTGTGGGCCAGCACTTGGCCGTAGGCCGGCAGGGCGGCTGCGGGATCGCGGAACAGCGCGGCCCCGGCGGCGGCGAAATGGGCGTCCAGCCCCTGCTTCACCGCGTCCAGGCCCTGGCGCAGCGGGCCGCGCCAGCGCTGGTTCCAGCCGGGGTGGCCGCCGTCGGTGCAGCCGCAGTCGGACCGCCAGCGTTCCACGCCGTGGGCGCAGCTCCACGACGAGGGCTCGTGCAGCAGCACCCGCATGCGCGGCGGGTTGCGGTGCAGGAACGCCGCGAAGTTGGTCAGCGCCACCCCGTCGCGCCCGGCGTAGCCCTGGGCCAGCACGTGGGCCAGGGCCATCTCGCCGAAGGTGAAGTGATGGCCGTAGGTTTCGCCGTCGGTGCACACGGCCAGCAGCCGGTCGCCGGGGCCGCTTTCGCCCCGTTCCCCGCCGGGGGGCGCGGGCAGGGCGCGGGCCGCGTCGGCCAGCCGCCGCCAGAAGATTTCGCCGTCGCGCAAAAGTTGCTCGAACGCCACGGCCCGCGAGATGGGGCCGTCGTAGAAGAAGATGTCGATATGCCGGCCCGAGGGCAGTTCCGCCCGGTAGGGCAGGCCGATGTCCAGCGAGCCTTCGTGCACCGGCTGCCACGCGGCGTTGGCCGGGGCGATGCCGTCCAGCGCGGCCACGGCCCGGGCCTGGCGCGGGGCCAGCACGGTGAAGGCGATGCCCGCCGCGGCCAGGGTTTCCAGCGTGGGCGTGTCCACGGCTGCCTCCGGCAGCCACATGCCCTCGGGCGCGCGGCCGAACCGCGCCGTGAAGTCGGCCACGGCCCACGCGGTTTCCACCTCGCGGTCCAGCGGCGTGGCCAGGGGCATGATGACGTGGTGATATATCTGGGCCATGGCGTTGCCGTGTCCCCAGCGCGCGGCGCTTGTCCGGTCGCCCTCCACCATGCGGCGCAGGGTGTCGGGGGCGTGGCGGTCCATCCAGCGCAGCAGGGTGGGCCCGGCGTTGAAGCTGGTCCATTCGTAGCAGTTCAGGATGTCGCCGATGCGCCCCTCGCGGTCCAGCCTGCGCGCCCAGCCCAGCGGGGCGTAACTTTCCCGAAGGATGCGGGTGTTCCAGTCCGGGGCGGGGGCTGCGCTGCCCTCGGGCAAGATATCATCCAGCCACGGGTCCTCGCGGGGCGGCTGGTAGAAATGGCCGTGGATGCACAGGCTGCGGGACATGGGAACCTCCTGGTTTCCGGCAGGATACACCGCCCGGTCGAACGGGGAAAGGTGCCCCACCCCCCGATTGGTTGATGATGGGGGTGCAGGCAGGGTTTACGGGGGAACGATGCGAGGCTATCATCATGCCGTAGTCAACCGGGGGGTTGCCGTGAACGTCGATACAGAAATGGTGAAAGATTTTCCCGTGATGGGTGAAAAGCCCATGCGCGGGGTCTTTTCCACGACGGCCGACATGAAGATCGGCTTCGGCGGTACGCGGCGCACCGTGCAGCAGAACGTGATGATCTACGTGGTTCGCCGCGACGACGGGCGCTACGACGCCCAGGCGCTGAACGACAGCCACGTGCCCACCGGAGAGTCCACCATCCTCACCTACGAGGACCTGGTGCTGGACTACATCCCCGAACCCGCCATCTACCACGAGAAGGTGTATCCGGCCATGCGCGAGTTGGCCGGGCACATTGCGCGCGGTGAACGCCACCGCGAGCGCGGCGAGACCTGGAGCGCCGAGTTCGAGTTCCAGAACGCCCTGGCCATCGACGAGCAGAACGTGCGCGCCACCTTCGGACTGGGACTCACCTACCTTGCCCGCGAAGACCTGGACAAGGCCCGCGAGGTGTTCCAGCGGCTCATTGCCCTGCCTGGCGCCTTCGACCCGCGTCACAAGCACATGTTCAACGACTTCGGCATCAAGCTGCGCAAAAGCCGCATGTTCGGAGAGGCGTTGCGCTTCTACGCCCGCGCCGCGCAACTGGCGCCCAGGGACGACCACCTGCTGTACAACATCGCCCGCACCCTGTTCGAGTCCGGCGACTACGAGCGGGCCAACGGCTTTCTGTGCCGCGCCCTGACCCTGAATCCCCGGCTGGAGGAAGGGCAGCAGTTGCGCGCGGTCATCGCCGTGCGCAAGGGCCGCGAGGTGGGACACCCCACGGACATGCCGCAGGAACTTTTGCTCAACGACCCGTGCGATGTGCCGGAGGTTTTGGCGGACGCGGTGGAAGGCTATTAGCTGCAAGGGTCTTTTTGCCCTCTGCCGTCCGACCCGAAGGGCGCGAAGCGTGCCCGTCAGGCGAGCTTGCGAGCCTTACGGGCATCGTGCGCAGAGCGGTCAGAACGCTTTTTTATTCCGGTCACGTACGAAAGAGAGCGCTGCTGTCCCCATCCGTAACACTCGCGCAAGCGCTCGCGTAACGGCTGCGGCACGCTCCTTCCATAAAAAAGCGTTCTTCCTCGGCAGAGAACAAAAATTCTCCTTGCAATCAGCGCGCAGGGTACGTGCTTGAGGCATGCGGATAGC
>JALHHV010000044.1:8481-16240 GCA_022837365.1 Desulfovibrio sp.
CAGCAGCAGCGGCCCCATCCAGCGGGGGATGCGCGGGCTGCGCGCCAGCGCCACCAGCGGCACGAGGATGCCCAGCACCAGCCGCGCCCAGTACAGGGGCGACGCCAGCCACGCGCGCGAGGTCATCTGCATCACCGTGCCGCCCGACGCCCACACGCAGGGCACGATGACGTACACCGCCAGCGCCGCCGCAAGGCTGCCCAGCAGCACGGTGCGCAGCATGGGCTGGCTGGCCTCGCCCGCAAACCAACTGCCGAAGGATGCCCCCAGCAGCAGCGCCGACAGCAGGAAGAACCCCAGCGGCGCGGCGTTGTGCAGGGCGGGCATGGCGGGCGGGGCATAGGTCATGCCCGAGGTGTACAGGGCGGCCAGGCCCGCCAGCGCGGCGGCGGCGCGCAGGCCCGCGCCCGCCTTGCCGGTGAAGGCGGCCACGGCCAGCAGCACGGCGAACGCGCCGAAGGCAAGGATTTCGCGGCTCAGCCACGCCTTTTCCAGATGGGCCAGGGTGCGCACCGCCCCTTCCGGATGCCCCAGGTGGAACAGCGAGGCCAGCAGGGCCACGGCCATGGCGGCGGTGGCGGCCAGCCATTCCGTCCGGTTGGCGGGCGCGCCGTTGTCCGCGCCCGTGCCGGGGGTGGCCGCGCAGGCCCCGCCCGCGCAGCCGCACGAACGCACGGCCCGCAACGCCAGGAACAGGGCAATGCCCACGGCGGCCTGCGACAGCACGGTGAACAGCACCAGGGGAAGTTCGATGTTCTGCATGGCTACCTCCTCACCACGCGGGGTGTTCTGGGCATGACAGCCGCAGCGCCCGCACCGGGCAGCTCTGCACGCAGGCGGGCTGCTCCCCGGCGTCCAGCCGTTCGTGGCACAGGCTGCACTTTTCCGCCTTCTTCAGCACCGGATTGTAGCGCGGCGCGCCGTAGGGACAGGAGCGGATGCAGTTGCCGCAGCCGATGCAGCGGTCCTGATGGTGCACCACCACGCCGTCCTCGCGCTTCTCGTAGGCCTTCACCGGGCAGGCGTTGAGGCACGCGGGGTTTTCGCAGTGGTTGCAGGCCAGCGAATAGAAGGCCCGCTCGCGGTGGGGGTAGATGGCCTCGTCCAGCGGGTACAGCTGCCGCCAGACCACGCCGGTTTCCTGATGGTAGTAGTTCTTGCAGGCCATGGCGCAGGTGAAGCAGCCGATGCAGCGCTCCACGTCGACAAGGAATGCGCGCTTCTTGGGAAGAGATGCGTGTTGTGTGGTCATGGGCCGCCTCCTACGCTCTCGCCACGTCGGCGAACTGGTCGTGAATGGCCACGCCGGGCGCGCCGGTCTTGTAAGCGCCCATGTCGGCCGGTTCGTCATCCACAAGGTTCTGCACGTTGAAGTCCAGCTTGCGGAACCACGCCTCGTACATCAGCAGGCAGTCGCCGGGCACCGTGTCGGTGATCTTGGCGCGCAGCTTCACCTCGCCGACGGGGTTGAACACCCGCACGGTGTCCAGGTCGGCGATGCCCTTGGCCCTGGCCAGCGCGGGGCTCAGGTAGACGAAGGGTTCCGTCTGGAACTCCTCCATCCAGTCCAGGTTGGCGAACTGGCCTTGTGGCCGTGGCTGGCGCACAGGTCGGACCTGAACTCGTACTTGCCCGACGGGGTCTTGAACGTGCGGTCGCTCCACGAGGCGGACGAGGCCAGCTTCGCCTTGGCCGGACCCTTGCGCAGGTCCTGCCAGTGGCTGATGCCGAGCAGGTCGTACACGCCCTTGTTGAACTCCTTCTCCATCCATTCCTTGGTGTCGATGTCCTGCGGGTAGGTGCAGGAACCGGGCGACAGGCGGTTCATGTGCCGGGAGAGCAGCGCCGCGATCTCGATGTTCGACTTGGCCTCGTGCAGGGGGGCGATGGCCTGCTCGTTGAGCGATACCCAGTAGTGCCAGTAGGATGCATTGACGGTCCATTCCTCAAACAGGGTGGTCACCGGCAGCACGATGTCGGAATGGCGCACCGTCTCGGTGAAGAACTGCTCCACGCTGACCACCATCTCCAGCTTTTCGAAGGCCCGCAGCATCTTGTTGCGGTCGAAGTCCTGCGCGAAGGGGTTCTTGCACGACGACCACAGCACCCGCACCGGCGGGTTCTGGGCGTCCAGCAGTTCCTGCGCGGTCTTGTTGATGTTCAGGGCGCGGTCGGTGTAGGCGGCGGGGGCCGCCGACCCGGCCGTGACGTCGAACTCGCCCTTGGGGCCGGACTTGCCCGTGAAGCCGGTGGACCCCGCCGGGGCCTTCTGGATCATGGCGTGGTAGTTGAAGCCCCAGGTCTGCAAATGGCCGTAGCGCGCGCCGCCGCCCACCTTGCCCACGTTGCCGGTCATGGCCACCAGCGCGTCGATGGCGCGCACGGAGGCCCCGCCGTTGACGTGGCGCTGCATGCCGTAGCCGATCCAGATGGTGGCGGGTTTGGCGGTGGCGAATTCCTCGGCCACGTGGCGGATGTCGTCGGCGGGGATGCCGGACTTTTCCGCCGCCCATTCCACGGTGACGTTGCCGCGCAGATAGGCGGCGAACTCCTCGAACCCAACGGCGTTGTTGGCCACGAAGTCGCGGTCCACCAGGCCCAGGTCAAGCACGTGCCGGGCCATGCCCAGGGCCAGCGCGCCGTCGCTGCCGGTTTCCGGCTGCCAGGCCACGTCGCCCTTGGCGGCGGTCTGGGTCAGCACGGGGTCGATGACCACGATCTTGGCCCCCCGGTCGCGGGCGGCGTAGACGTACTTCATGGAATGCACCGAACACCACGCGGGGTTGGCCCCCCAGATGATGATGTAGCGCGACTTTTCCATGTCTTCCGGGTCGTTGCACCACATGTCGCCCAGGTCGTAGTTCTGGGCGTCGATGCCCGCGGGCCAGCATGGGGTGCCCACCAGGCGGGTGGTGTAGCCCAGCGAGGACATCATGCCCTCCACCCCGTAGTTGGTGATGCCGAAGTTGCCGGAATACTTGGTAAGGGCAAGGCCCAGCAGGTTGCCGTCCTTTTCCTTGATCTCCAGCAGCTTGCGGGCGATGCGCTCCATGGCCTCGTCCCACGAGACGCGCCGCCAGTTGCCGCTGCCGCGCCCGTCCTGGACCATGGGGTACTTGATGCGGTCCGGGCTGTAGACGCGGCGGGGGTAGCTGTAGCCTTTCACGCACAGCCCGCCCGCCGTGAAGGTGGATTCCGGCGCGCCCTCCACGAACTTGACCACCCCGTCCCTGACGTAGGTGACCATGCTGCACGTGTCGTAACAGTTGCGCGGGCAGGCGTTGCGGAAGATCTGGAAATCGGACTTGCTGAAGGGCGCGGCGGACGCGTTGCGGGGCAGCAGCAGCCCGCAGGGCAGCGTGGCCAGCGCGCCGGACGCGATGAGCCCCTTGAGGAAGCTCCGCCTGCTCATGGAACAGGACGGCGCCCCGCGCGAGGGGATGCCGCCGGGGCCGTTGGGGCCTGTTTTGCCGGTTGTGCCGGTTCTGTTGGACATGATGACCTCCGTGGGTTTCATGATCTGCGGGAATGGGTTGCCGGTGCGTCCGTTGCATGGGCGGCATGGCGGGCGCAGGCGGCGGCTGCGTCTTCCTGCCAGCACAGCAGCAGGGCCAGGGCGCGGGCGATGGCCGGGGGCACGCCGGGTTCGGCCAGGGCCCGCTGCACGAAGCGGGGCACCCACGCGCCCATGTGCTCCGCCACCAGCCAGCGCCAGGCGTCCTCCACGGCCAGTCCGGGCTCGTCACCTCCTTCGGCGGGCGCGGCGGCGGGGTGGTCCGCGCCGCGCAGGGCCAGCAGGGCCAGGGCGGCGTCCAGTTCGAAGCTCAGGTGGTCGTCGGGCGTGGTCCCTTCGCCGGGTACGGCATACCCGAGGGCGTGGTACAGGGCGCGCACGTCCATGGTGGACTCGCCCATCAGGCGGGGCTCGGTTTCCAGCCATGCGGAGGCGTAGGGCGGAGCGGGCACGGCCATGGGCCCCACGAACAGCCGGTTGAAGGCGTATTCGGCTTCGCTCCACGGGTCCGCGCCCGGCGGGCATGCATGTTCCGGGGCCGGACCATGCTGGGCGGAAGCGTTGGGCGGAAGGGAGGCGGGGCCGCCATGTTCCGCGACGCAGGCATCCAGCGCCAGCGAGGCCGCGCGCAGGCCGTCCGCGCCGCGCGCGGCGAACAGGTCGCGCAGGCCGCGCAGCAGGCATGTCTCGCGCGCGCCGCCCACGGGGTGTCCCTCCGGAATGGCGGGGGCGTCCCGTGCGTCCCCCGCGTTGCGCGGTGCCGAGCCGGTCTGGGTAGGGCTGATGTCCATGGTGTCTCCTCGGACCGTCCGCGCCGCCACGCGGGCGCGCGGACAGTGGCCTGTTTTTGGATATATGCAGGCTAGTCGAGGAACACGGTTGCCACAAGGCTATGAAATGGGGTGATAATGGGTAGTGCTGCCTACCCGATGCGGAGTGGAAACGTCCGGATGGAGACGCGGCGGGTTTCGGGCATGGAGCCTGAAAGCATGGCGGAAGGAGGATGAAGTCCGGCTCGCAGGCGTCGCCCTTCCGGGGGAATCGGCCCGGAACTATTCTCCGGGCGGGGCGGAGCGCGGGCCGGGGGCGCTGCGCAGGAAGGCGCACAGGCTGGCGTCCTTGCCGTGCAGGCCCAGCTTGCGGCGGATGTTCTTGCGGTGCGTCTGCACCGTTTCCACGGACAGGTTGAGGGCGCTGGCGATTTCCTTGGTGGGGCTGCCCGCCTGGATGAACTGGCAGATGCGCATTTCCGCCGGGCTCAGGCGCAGCAGCAGCGGGTCCGGCCCGGCGTCGTCGGGGGCCAGGCGCATCAACTGGTCGCGGATCACGGTCAGGTAGCCGCGCCGCACCTCCGGTTCCATGTCCGCCTCCAGATGGTCCAGCGCGGGCAGCAGCATGGCGTGCACCTTGCGCGCCACCTCGCGGTTGATCTCGGCGCGTTCGCCGTCGATGTTGCGCAGCACCGTGCGCAGGGTGATGTTCATTTCCTCCAGGTGGGTCTTTTCCTCGCGCAGGGCTTCGGTGCGTTCGGCCACCACCCGTTCCAGCGCTTCGCGCTGATGCACGTGGCTGGTCACGTCGGTGAGCATGACCAAGTACCCGTCGCTGGCCAGGCTGACGGCGTTGAGCGGCGAGATGCGCATGCGGAAGACCTGCGCGGCGTGGGGCGGCCCCACCTCCGGCTGGCCGGGAGCGGCGGCGGGAAGCGTCATGTCCGTCGGGACCACGTCCACGGGCGCGGCGGGGGTGATCTCGCACGACACCCCCAGCGGGTAGAAGCGCAGCAGGTCCTGCATGCTTTCGCCTTCCAGCCCCAGCGCGGCCCAGATGGGCAGGCCCGGCACCGCGCGCCCGGCCAGGTGCTGGCGCGCGGCGCGGTTGACGCTGGTGATGATGCCCGAGGCGTCGATGGCCAGCACCATGTCCGAGGTGGAGTTGAGGAAGTTCTCGACCTTGCACTTTTCCAGCGTGAGCAGGCGGTTGGCCTCGTCCAGCTGCGAGGTGTCCACTTCTGCCCGGCGGGTTTCCCAGTGGCGGGTGAACAGCACCGAGAAGGCGTCGCCGTAGAGGCGCACCACCTGGGCCGCAGCGTCGCGGGCGCGGCGGGGGGCGGGCATGGCCTCCACCACGTCCAGCACCGCGTGGATCAGGGTATGGAAGCAGCCCAGGAACATGGCCTCGGTGACGCCGCGCATGCGGTGGCGGCGGGCCGAGGCCAGCAGTTCATGGCCCCAGCCGTGCGGGGCGCCGGTGGTCGCGCCGTTTTCGATTTCGCGCACCAGGTCCCCGAAGGAGGGGGCAAGCCCGGCGTGCAGCGCGGCGCGCAGGGGGTGCAGGAAGCCCAGCAGCGAATCGATGCAGTCCTGCCGTTTGGCCGTGGTGTGGCGCAGGTAGCCCGCTTCGCGCATGTGCTCGGACCAGCGGGCCAGGAACAGGTCCATCTGCCCTTCGATGCCCAGCAGCACCGGACGGGCCGACGCGAAGAGGGCCGGCGTGCCCGGACCGGGGGAACGTCCGGCTTCGGTGGTGCGCCCGGTCTCGGGAATGGCCGGGGCGGCGATGGAGGTACGGGGGGTGCGGACGGCCATGGGAACTCCGGAAGGTCTGCGCCCGTCATGCTGCCGGACGGATGCCGGGCGGAGTGGCGGACAGCGGGGGCGGAATGCGCCGCGTTGACGCCGGGAAGGCGCGTGGCATACCCGATGGGTACCCGGTGCGTTGCTTCCCCGTGCGGCTATGCTATTCTTTACCCGAGTCACGCGTGGACACAAGGGCGTGTCTGGCGAAAATCCTTCGGAGGCCATGATGGCGGAACACGGTGAGCGTGGCGGCTCGGAGCGCGCCTCGAACGCGGCGGAGCGGTGGGGCGTCCGGCGGGCGTCCGTTGTTTCGTTGCCGCTGGTCTGGCTGTTTGCCGGGCTGCTTGCGAGGGTGCTTGCCGGGCTGCTTGCGGTGGCGCTCATCTGGGCGCCGGGCGGGGTTGCGCCTGCCGCCGCCAATCCGGCAGTCGAGCCGTGTCCGCTCACTTCGCCGGAACACACCGCCCGGCTGGTGGCTCCCCGTGTGGCGGAACACGGCGGCACTGCCGTCGCCACCGCCGGCGTGGGCACTCCCCTGCCGGTGGCGGTGGCGCTGGAAGGGCCGCCCCTGTCCTCCGGCGTGTTCCCCGTGGTGAACATCGACAAGGCGTCCGGGCCGGACGGCGGGTGGGTGTCCTCCACCACCGGGTACCCGGAGTCGGAGGTGCGCTTCAGCGCGCCGGGCCGCTATGAACTGGATGTGACGGTGACCCTGGTGGCCCGGTCCAGTTGCGGCGGGGCCAAGGCCCGCACGGTGATGGAACGGCGCGTGGCGGTGCAGGTGGCGCCATAGGTCGCTGCGGGGCGCTGGCGTCCGGCGTCATGCGGCGTGCCCGGCCGGTGCGGGGAAAGGCAGGGGGCATGGGGCGGCTCACGGATGCGGCGGGGAGGAGTTTCCGCGTGGAGATGGCGTCCGCGCCCTTGTCAGGGCAGCAAAGGATTGTTATTTGTCTTGGCTGGAGCGGCGTACTATAATCTGGATGCTTCACCGGCCCCGCCGGAACGGCCGTTCCGCACAAACGTTACAGGAGGTTTCGACATGCTCGGACGCACGGTCTCCGCACCCACGAGGGCGCGGGCAGAAACCGTCAACGCCTTCATGCGCGGTGTATACAACTGGATGTTCGTGGGGCTTGCCGTGACGGCCGCCGCCGCGTGGTTTACGGCGTCGAGCCCGGCCATGCTGCAACTGGTGTTCGGCAACAGCTTCGTGCTGATCGGCCTGATCATCGCCGAAATCGGCCTGGTCATGGGCATCAGCGCGGGCATCGCGAGGCTTTCCGCCGGCGCGGCCACCGGGCTTTTCGTGCTGTACAGCGCGCTGAACGGCATCACCCTTTCCGCGGTGCTGCTGGCCTACACCATGAGCACGGTGTTCCAGGCCTTCGCCACGGCGGCGGGCATGTTCGGCGCCATGTCCCTCTACGGCCTGACCACCAAGAAGGACCTCACCTCGTGGGGCAGCTTCCTGTTCATGGGCCTCATCGGCATTCTCATCGCCAGCGTGGTGAACATTTTCGTGGGCAGTTCGGCCATGTCGCTGGTCATCAGCGCCATCGGCGTCATCGTGTTCACGGGCCTGACCGCCTACGACAGCCAGAAGCTGCGCATGATGGGCGAAACCGCCCCCATGGACGACGCCACCGCCATCCGGCGCGGCACCATC
>JALHHV010000492.1 GCA_022837365.1 Desulfovibrio sp.
GCCAGCAGGGTGGTCTTGCCCGACCCGGACGGCCCCATGATCGCGACGGCGGCGCCCGAGGGCACCTCGAAGCTCACCTGCCGCAGGACCGGGTCCTCCCGGTGTGGGTAGGTGAAGGACACCCCGGAGACGCGGACCAGCATGACGGCCTACCCGCAGTCCAGGTCGTGCCTCACCTGGCGGGGGTTGACCAGCACCGGCCGGCCAACCAGCCCCACGTCCAGGTCCACGGTCCCCAGGCTCCCACCCGCCGGAGTCACGGCGACGGGGCCGGCCTCGGCGTCGGGGAAGATGCACGTCCGCCCCTGGGCATCGGTGACCACCGCCGAGGACGGGACGGTGCCCACCTCGACGGGCTCCGCGAGGCGCAGCACCCCGACACCCTCGGTGACATCCCCCCCACATCCGGGCCACCGCGGCGGCGAACGCCGTGTCCTCCACCACCCGGGTCCCCCCGGGAAGCGGTGCGGTGAGCCCGGCGATGTCCAGGACACGGTCCCCCGGCACCGCTGGCGCCTGGGTCGCCGCAACCCTCACCCCCGACGGCATGGCCTCGGCGACGACGAGTCCCGCCCCGGCAGTGACGTCCTCCCCGGGCGTGACCAGCACCTCCCCGACAGTCACCGGGTCCGGACCGACCCACGTCAGCCCGGCGAGATCGAGCACCGTAGACCTGCCGAAACCGTGCGCCTCGTTGAAGGCGAGGATCGCCGCGACGGTCACCGGCCCCACCACCCCGTCGACCGGACCGGCGTAGAACCCCAAAGACGCCAGCACCTCCTGGGCTGCTCTGGCCGCGTCCCCCCGCGCGCCACGGTCCACGCTGACGTACAACGGACGGGTCGCCTGGTAGGCCACCACATCCCGACCCGCCACCGTCGCCACCACCACCCCGCTCGCGACCCGATCCCCCGCAGCGACCTCCACCGAGGTCACCCGGCCGGACGCGTCGGTGCGCGCAGTGAACGGCTCCGCCAACTCCAGGGACACCGCGACATACGCCTGGTCACTGCGCACCGCCCGCTCAACGACCCCCACGACAGGCGCCGCCGGTCCCGCCGACTCCAACGGTGACTCGTTCGCAGCCACCACCACGACAACCACACCGGCAACCAGGGGCGCGAGCAAGGACACCGCAACGAAGGACGTCATCGCTGACGGGCGCATACCGTGCTTCCTCTCCAACGGAGGGCGATTCTCGGCCAAGCAGACCAACAATGTCTCTACAGTAAATGATCAGGCGGAACGGCTCGGCGGAACAGCAGAAATGGCCAGCCGCCGCGAGTGGCAGGAGCAGA
>JALHHV010000493.1 GCA_022837365.1 Desulfovibrio sp.
CCGTTGCCGCCCGCGCCGCAACCGCAACCCTTGCAGTATCCGGAGGAAATGAATGGCCGAGCGCACCTTTTCGATCATCAAGCCCGACGCCGTGGAACGTAACCTGTCCGGCGCCATCCTGAAGATGATTCAGGACAGCGGGCTGAAGGTCGTCGCCATGAAGATGATCCACCTTACCCGCAGCCAGGCCGAAGGCTTCTACGCCGTGCACCGCGAGCGTCCCTTCTTCGACAGCCTAGTCACCTACATGTGTTCCGGCCCGGTGGTCTGCTCCGTGCTGGAAGGCGACAACGCCATCCAGCGCTACCGCGACCTGATGGGCGCCACCAATCCGGCCAATGCCGCCGAAGGCACCATCCGCAAGACCTACGCTGTGAGCATCGAGGCCAATTCCGTGCACGGTTCCGACGCCCCCGAAACGGCGGCGTACGAAATCGCGTACTTCTTCAACGCACTGGAGATGGTAGGGTAGCGACATGACCGTCAGCAGCACCGGGAACGCCGTCATCGGCTGCATCGGCTGCGGCAACATGGGGGCCGCCATCCTGCGCGGTCTTTCCGGCCGCGAGGGACTTTCCCTGCTGGGATACAACCCCACGCCCGCAAGGGTGCTGGCCCTGGCCGACGCTGGGGTGCGCGCCATGCCCGACGCCGCCGCGCTGGCCGCACAGGCCGACGTGGTGTTGCTGGGGGTGAAGCCGTACATGGTGCCCGAGGTGCTGCGCGCCGTCGCGCCGTCGCTCAGGCCGGACAAGGTGGTGGTGTCCATCGCCTCCGGCGTGTCCATCGCGGCCATGAAAGCCGCCATGGCGGAAGCGGGCGGCCCCGAGTGTCCGGTGGTGCGCGTCATGCCCAACACCCCCGCCATGGTGGGCAAGGGCGTGTACGCGCTGTGCTTCGACGACCCGGCCCTGGACCAGTCCCGGCGCGACCTGGTCCGGGGCCTGTTCGAGTCCATCGGCACGGTCGTCGCGCTGCCGGAGTCGAAGTTCGCCGCCTTCACGGCGGTGGTGGGCTGCGGCCCGGCCTACGTCTTCTACTTCATGGAGGCGGTGACCGAGGTGGCCGTGACCCTGGGTTTCACCCGGCAGGATGCCACGGAACTGGTCAAGGGCCTGTTCTCGGGCTCGGTGGCGCTGGCGGAGCAGTCCGGCACGCACCTTTCGGTGCTGCGCGAACAGGTCTGCTCGCCCGGCGGCAACACCATCGCCGCCATCAACCAGTTGGACCGCGAGGCCGTGCGGGGCCGCATCATGGATGCGGTGCTGGCGGCCTACAAGCGCGGGCTGGA
>JALHHV010000494.1 GCA_022837365.1 Desulfovibrio sp.
CCTGCCGGAAAGGGCAGCCGGACACGTACTGCCACGGTTCGTTCCTCATCATCCGCAACCATATGGTATCCATGCCCGCATCCTCCCCGCCCATGCCTTTGGGGCATCTCCTCATCGAGCTGCTGGCCACCGGCGCGGCATTACCCCATGGACCGGCACTGCCTGTGGATGCCGAACTGCCGCGCCTGCTGCGCATGCTGGCGGATGGCGCGCGCCTGGTATTGCAGGCGCCGCCCGGCGCGGGGAAGACCACCCGCGTGCCGCTGGCCCTGTTGGTGACCCCGTGGCTGGCCGGGCGCAAGGTGGTGCTGCTGGAGCCCCGCCGCCTTGCCGCGCGGGCGGCTGCCCGGCGCATGGCCGCCACCCTGGGCGAGGTGGTGGGAGAAACCGTGGGGTACCGCATGCGCCTGGATACCCGCGTGGGCCCGCGCACCCGCGTGGAGGTGGTCACCGAGGGCGTGCTGACGCGCATGCTCGCATGCTCCAGGCCGACCCGGAACTGGCCGACGTGGGCTGCGTGATCTTTGACGAATTTCACGAGCGCAGCCTGCACGCCGACCTGGGGCTGGCCCTGTGCCTGGATTGCCAGGAGGGGTTGCGGCCGGACCTGCGGCTGGTGGTCATGTCCGCCACGCTGGATTCCGGCCCCGTGGCCGCACTGCTGGGCAACTGCCCGGTCATCGAAAGCGCGGGCCGCGCCTTCCCGGTGGACACCCGCCACCTGCCCCCCGCGCGGGGGTGGCTGTCCTACGACACCACGCCGCCCGGCGTGCTGGAGGACGCGGTGGCCGATGCCGTGCGCCGCGCGCTGCATGAAGAGGCGGGCAGCCTGCTGGTGTTCCTGCCGGGGGCCGGGGAAATCCGCCGCACGGCGGAGAGGTTGGCGGATCTCTCCGCCACGCCGCACGGCCCCGTGACGGTGCATGCCCTGTACGGCGACCTGGCCCCCGAACAGCAGGACGCGGCCATCGCCCACGCGCCGCCGGGCACGCGCAAGGTGGTGCTGGCCACGGCCATCGCCGAGACCAGCCTGACCATCGACGGCGTGCGGGTGGTCATCGACGCGGGGCTTGCGCGGGTTCTCGACGCCGACCTTGCCCCGCTCCTGCTGGAACTGGCCCTGTGGGGCGTGCCCGACCCCCTGGGCCTGCGTTGGCTGGATGCGCCGCCACAGGCCAACCTGGCCCAGGCGCGCGACCTGCTGACCCTGCTGGGCGCGCTGGACGCGGCCGGGCGCATCACGCCGCACGGGAGAAGGGTGGCCACGCTGCCGTTGCACCCGCGCCTGGCGCATATGGTGGTGCGGGCCGGGGAACTGGGCCTTGGCGCCACGGCCTGCTGCGTGGCGGCCCTGTTGGAGGAGCGTGACCCCATGCGTGATGCGGGCGCGGACCTGCGGTTGCGGGTGGCCCTGCTGTCCTCCCCGGCTGGTGACGGCCGAGGCGCGGGCAACGAGCCCATGTTGGCCCGCCTGCGCGAGGCTGCCCGGCAGGTGGCCCGGCTGGCCGGGGTGGACTGGTCCGCAGCCGGGGGCAGGGGGACCGGGACAGGGCGGGAAGCACGCCCGGATGTGCGTCCGGACCCGGAAGCCACCGGCGAAGTGTTGGCCCTGGCCTATCCGGACCGGGTGGCCGAGGGGCGCGGGCAGGGGCAGTTCCGCCTTTCCTGCGGGCGCGGGGCGTTTCTGCCGCCGGAAGACCCGCTGGCGCGCGAACCTTTTCTGGCCGTGGGCGACATGGACGGCGAGGCCGCGCGCGGGCGCATCCGCCGTTGCGCGCCCCTGACGCGGGAACACATTGAGGAGGCCTTTGCCGCGTCCATCGTCGAAGGGGCCTTCGTGGTCTGGGACGACCGGGCCGAGGCCGTGGCCGCGCGGCGCCAGCGGCGGCTGGGTGCGGTGGTGCTGGACGACGCCCCCCACGACGCGGCCGATCCGGAGGCGGTGACGGCGGCGGTGGTGGCGGGCATCCGGTCCCTGGGGCTGCACTGCCTGCCGTGGACGCCGGAACTGGAACAGTGGCGGGCGCGGGTGGCCTTTCTGCGCGGGCTGGCGTTGGACGAGCCTGAGCCCGACGCGCTCTGGCCCGACGTGTCCGAC
>JALHHV010000045.1:0-9205 GCA_022837365.1 Desulfovibrio sp.
TAGTTGGGGTGGGTGCGCGAAAGGCGGCCCGGCGGGTCGTTCCAGGTCAGCAGGGTCTGCGGCAGCTTGGCCATGGCCACGCCCGCGTCCATCCAGCGCAGCCACAGTTCGTAGTCTTCCGGGAAGGGGCCGTCGGCGTACGCGCCGTGCAGGCCCGGCAGTTCCGCGCGAAACATCACGGAGGGGTGCGCGAAGGGCGATTCGCGGAAGCGGGCCAGGGCGATGTCCGCGGGGTCCAGCAGGGTGTTGGTCCAGTCCACATGGCGGGCGTAGCCGCCGCAGCGGTGGCGGTCGCCGCCGAAGGCCACGCGGCAGCCCGCCAGGCCGATGTGTGGGTGGGCATCCAGATAAGCGCATTGCAGGGCCAGGCGCTGCGGGTGGCAGGTGTCGTCGGCGTCCATGCGCGCGATGTACCGGCCGCGCGCAAGGGCAAGACCGTGGTTCAGCGCGGCCACGATGCCGCCGTGGGGGATGCGCGCCGGGCGGATGCGGGCGTCGCGCCCGGCAAAGGCGGTGAGCAGGGCGGGGGTGGCGTCGGTGGAGCCGTCGTCCACGGCCACCACCTCGAAGTCCGCGCCCGTTTGCGCCAGCAGGCTTTCCAGCGTGGCGGGCAGGGTGGCGGCGGCGTTCCAGACGGGCAGCACGACGCTGACGGCGGGACAGGGCTTGGGCATGGCGGCGCGGGTTGGGGTGAAACATCCGGGAGGGGGAGTCGCCTCCCTCCCCCGGCGTGCTTTCCTATCCTTCGATTACTGCGTCACCCGCCCCATCCCTCTTGTCGCGCAGGGCGTCGCGGATGCGGCACACCCCGCACACCTCGTTGGAGGTGGGGTAGCCGCAGCGGGTGCAGGGGGTCAGGTCCACGCCGTCCTCGCTGTCGGCGCGGGCGAACACCGGGCGGCCGCGTTCCAGGAAGCCCTGGTAGAAGTCCAGCTTGCGGCCGGGCATTTCTTCTTCCAGGTCGGTCCACAGCTTTTTGTAGAAGGTGAAGCTGGCCCCGCCGGAGTAGGGGCAGGGCGCGTAGTGGTGCTCGATGCCCATGAGGAAGGCGTAGTTGGCGGTTTCGAATTCCGACAGCCGCCACAGGGGCTTGACCTTGCGGGCGAAGCCGCCGTCTGCGGCAAGGTCCGGGCCCTGGTCGCTCAGGTAGGCCACGTCCCAGCGCAGGGTGTTGCTGAACAGCCGGGCGATTTCGTCGTCCAGGTTGTGGCCGGTGGCCAGCACGGTGAAGTTTTCGTCCAGCGCGGTCTTGTTGAAGAAATAGCGCTTGATCTTGCCGCACGCCGAGCACACCGGCCGGTTCAGCCGGGCCTTCACGTCGGGAATGGCCAGGCCCTCGGCCCCCATTTCCTTCACGATCAGGTTCAGTTCGTGCTTTTGGCAGAAGCGTTCCACCACCCCGCGCGCGGCGGGAGAGGAGCCGGGAATGGCCAGGTCGATGTGCAGGCCGGTGACGTCGTAGCCCTGCCGCGAAAGTTCCAGCATCAGGCTCAGCGAATCCTTGCCGCCGGAAAGGGCGACCAGGATGCGGTCGTCATGGGTGAACAGCTTGCGTTCCTTGATGCCGCGCTCCACCTGCCGGGTGAAGAACAGCAGGAAGCATTCGGCGCAGAAGCCGGTATGGTGGCTGGGCAGGGCGACGACGGCCGTCTCCTTGCAGCGTTTGCATTTCATGGCGGGTGATCCTTTCGGGTTGCGGTGCGTGCGGTGCCTGTCTCGAAAGGCGCCGGCCACAGCCTGGGAAGTGGAAATCGCCGCAAACGGCGGGATTTCGTTCTCTGGCAAGGAAGACGAAGTTTTTGCGGAGGGAGCGTGCGGCAGCCGTTGCACGAACAACGTGAGTGCTACGGATGGCGACCGCATCGCGCTCTTGTTGTACGTGACCGGAGCAAAAGCGAGCCTGACGCGCTGCTCTCGATGGCCGTATGGCTCGCGGACTCGCCAACGGCCACGCTTCGCGCCCTTCGGGTCGGTCAGCCAGAGGGCGAAAGCGCGCCGCGTGTTATCCGCTTGAAGTGACGATGCGGATCAACAACTCATCATCCGGCAGCACTTCGCGGTCGGGGGTGAGCAGGCCGCCGTCGCGCACGACGATGGCCGTGGCGGGGCGGATGCCCAGCTTGCGCAGCACCTGCAGCACGGTTTTCTCGCGCGGCATGGTCAGCAACTGTTCCTTGGGTTGCAGGAGCACCGTGATGGTGCGGGGGACGAACGCGCGGCGTTCGCCGGGTGTGGTTTCCGGGGTGTGTTCCATGTCCCGTCTCCGGGTGAAGGTTCGGGGGAAGGGCGCGGCCGCAACGTTTTCCACGGCGGCGCCCGGGCCGCGTACCGGAAGCGCACCATACCCGTTTGCGCCCCGATGGCAAGGTGCGGCGCCCTTGCGGCAGGGGCTGCCCGGAGGGCGTGTACTCCCGGCCCGGCGGCAATGACGGGGGGAACGCGCAGCCCCCCCCGCGCGTGAAGATGCCGCGCCGCCGGGGCGGGTTGCTTGTCTTCATCGCGCGCCTGTACTATTCTCTGCAAAGGTGCGGGGACAGCACGCCGCCCGCGCGCCCATGCGCCAATGTGGCGGCGCGGCGTCCCGCAGGCCCCTTCCCCCAGCGTTCCGAGCCTTCGGAGGTGAACCATGTCGGCCAAGAAGATCCTTGTCGTGGACGATGAAAAGCACATCCGCATGCTGTACCAGGAAGAGCTGGAGAGCGAAGGCTACACCGTGGCCGTGTCCGACGGGCGCGAACCCATCCTCGACGTGGTGGCGCGCGAAAAGCCCCTGGTGGTGGTGCTCGACATCAAGCTGGGGCCGGACATCTCCGGCCTGGACCTGTTGCAGGAAATCCGCCGGGGCGACCCCACCCTGCCGGTCATCCTGTCCACCGCCTACGATTCCTTCCAGCACGACCTGAAGTCGGTGGTGGCGGACTACTACGTGGTCAAGTCCGTGGACCTCACGGAACTGAAGGCCAAGGTGGCCCTCGCCATCGAAAAGCGCCCCTGACGCTTCACCTCTCTTTCCGCGCCCCGTCCCGCCCTATCCGGCCCGCCCCGCGCTGGCCCGTGGCGGTGCGTCCGCGCCATTCTTCGCGCAGGTGGCATGCCCCTTGCTTTTGTCCCTTGGGGCGGGCTCCGGCTTGCGCGATATTGCGCGATAGCCGTGCGCCGTGCGGCCGACACGCGGATTGCGTGCCGCGTGCGCCTGCCCGTGCCGTCCGGCGCGGCCCGCCCCGTTTTTGAGCCTTCGTCCCAGGCCCGCCAGGCGCCCGGCAACCGTCTGGCGGACGCGGGCGGGGTGTTGTATCGCGCCGTCCGCGCATCCGGCGGCCCGGAGCGTCGCGCCGCCCCGCGCCAACCACAGAGGTGCCCATGCCAGACTCCCTGTTCCCTGTCGGCCGCCGCGTCGCGCTGAACCGGCTCATCTACATGGGCATCCTGGTGGCGTCGGTGCTGCCGCTGGTGCTGATTCTGGGGGTCATGAACCTGCATCTGGGGGTGTCGTTCCGCGAGATGGTCTTCGGCCAGGCGCGCGAAATCGCCGACCGACACAGCCAGAAGATCGACGACTTCCTGCACGAACGCCTGGCCAGCGTGCAGATGCTGGTGGAGGCGCAGGGCGCGGGCCTGCTGGACCCGGCCAACCTCAACCGCAAGCTGGAAGCCCTGCGCAGCGCCTACGGCGGGGTGTACGTGGACCTCGGCATGGTGGACGATGGCGGCATCCAGCGGGTGTACGCCGGACCCCACCGCCTGGAAGGCACGGACTATTCCCGTGGGGACTGGTTCCTCCAGGCCGGCGCGCGCGACGTGTTCGTCAGCGACGTGTTTCTGGGGGTGCGCAAGTCGCCCCATTTCATCGTGGCCGTGAAGCTGAAGGTGGACGGCAGGTCCTGGATCCTGCGCTCCACCATCGATTTCGCCAGCTTCGTCTCGCTGGTGGAGGACATCCGCGTGGGGTCCACCGGCCAGGCCTGCATCATCAACCGCAGCGGGGAATTCCAGACCTCCGGCGGCCGCCATGCGCCGGGCGACGGCACCCAACTGGCGGAGTTCGCCCGCCGGGTGTTCGGCGGCGGCATCGCGGGCATGGAGCAGGAGCGAGCCTTCGAGGAAGGCGACATGCTCTACGCCATGTCGCGCCTGAAGGGCGGCGACTGGGTGCTGGTCTTCCAGCAGTCCTCGCGCGAGGCGTTGCAGGGCCTGCACGCGGCGCAGCGCACCCTGTTCCTGGTGCTGGGGCTGGCCTCCATCGCGGTGCTGGTGCTGGGCATGTTCCTGGCCCAGCGCATCATCGAGCGCATCGACGGCCTGGAACGCGAGATGGCCGCCCTCAACGCCCAGGTGGTGGAGGCGGGCAAGCTGTCCGCCCTGGGCGAGATGGCGGCGGGCATCGCCCACGAGATCAACAACCCCGTGGCCATCATGATGGAGGAGGCGGGCTGGATAGAGGACGTGCTGGGCGAATTGCAGGAGCAGGACGCCGTGCGCGAGATAGGCGACAGCGCCCGGCAGATCCGCACCCAGGGTGTGCGCTGCCGCGACATCACCCACAAGTTGCTCAGCTTCGCCCGCCGCTCCGACCGCGAGGTGCACGCGGTGGACATCAATGCCATGGTCACCGAGATGGTGGAGCTTTCCGGCCAGAAGGCGCGCACCGTCAGCGTGCACGTGGTGGTGGCCCTTGCCGAGGGGTTGCCGCCGGTGGCCGCCTCGCCCTCCGAATTGCAGCAGGTGTTCCTGAACCTGTTCAATAACGCCTTCGACGCCATGGAAGGTTCCGGCGGCACCCTGAAGGTGGCCACCCTGATGAGCGACGGCGGCATGGTGGCCGTGAACGTGGCCGACACCGGCCCCGGCATGCCGGAAGCCATCCTGCAACGCATCTACGACCCGTTCTTCACCACCAAGCCGGTGGGCAAGGGGACGGGGCTCGGGCTGTCCATCTGCTACGGCATCGTCAACAAGATGGGCGGCGAGATAAAGGTCAGCAGCATCGTGGGGGTGGGCACCACCTTCCAGGTGCTGCTGCCGCCGTACGACCCCGCGGTGCATGCGGCGCAGGCCGCGCAGGGCGCCGGACGGCTGGCGGGCGGGGAGCGCACGGCCTTCTGCCCCGCGCCGCGCGCCATGGTCCAGACCGCCGCGAACCACAAGGCCTCCGGCAGCGGGGCCACGGAGGATAGTGCATGAGCGAGACCCACTCCCACGCGCCGCCGCCGGGTGCGCCGTCCGGAGCAGGTCCGGGCGGCGGGCCGGAGGGTTCCGCCCCGCCGGTGCGGCTGCTGCTGGTGGACGACGAGGCGGGCTTCATCCGGGTGATGCAGAAGCGCCTTGCCCGGCGCGGCTACGTGGTGGACACGGCGGGCAGCGGCACGGACGCCCTGCGCGCCCTGCGGGGCGCCACCTACGACGCGGCGGTGTTCGACCTGAAGATGGACGACATGGACGGCTTCGAACTGTTGCGCGTGGTGCGGCGCATGGCCCCGGAAATGGCCGTGATCATGCTGACCGGCCATGGTGGGGCCGAAGAGGCCCGCGAGGGCATGCGCCTTGGCGCGGCCGGATACCTGCTGAAGCCCTGCGAGATGGACGCGCGGCCATGCGCCCCTTGCCCTGCCCCCGCCTTCGTGGTAGCCGCTGGGGTCATGTTCGAAACCGACATCGCCGCCAAAGTAAAGCTGCTGGCCGCCGCCTTCGTGCCCATGCTGCTCGGCATGGTCTGCCACGAAGTGGCGCACGGCTGGGCCGCGTGGAAACGCGGCGACCCCACCGCCAAGATGCTGGGCAGGCTGACCCTGAACCCGCTGCCGCATCTGGACGTGATGGGCTCGCTGCTGTTCGTGTTCACCGCCCTGACCAGCCCCTTCATCCTGGGCTGGGCCAAGCCCGTTCCCGTGAACCCCCGCTATTTCCGCTCCATCCGGCGCGACATGGCGCTGGTTTCCGTGGCTGGCCCGCTCACCAACATGCTGGTGGCGCTAGGGTTCGCCCTGTGCCTGCGGCTGCTCACGCTGGCCATGCCCGTCACGCTCTGGGGCGGCCACGGCGTGTACGACTTTTTCCTGTACATGTTCTTCGTGGGCATAAAGGTGAACTTCATGCTGGCATGGTTCAACCTGCTGCCCATTCCGCCGCTGGACGGCGGCAGCATCCTCGCGGGCGTCCTGCCGCGTTCCATCAGCTGGCATTACCAGAAGATGGAGCGCTACGGGCTCATCGTGCTGGTGGTGCTGCTGGCCACGGGCATGCTGTTCCCGATCCTGTCCCCGCTGGTGCAGAATTCGCTGGAATTCACCCTGTGGCTCGTGGGGCTTGAATAGCCCCGCCCGCCTTCGCCGCGCTACGACATCCCATCCCCTCCCGGAGGAACGACAGATCATGACCACCCCCGACAAGCGCACCGTTTCCGGCATGCGGCCCACCGGGCCGTTGCATCTTGGCCACTACTTCGGCGTGCTGAAGAACTGGGTCGAGATGCAGCACGAGATGGAGGCGTTCTTCTTCGTGGCCGACTGGCACGCCCTGACCAGCGACTACGCCGATCCTTCGCGCATCCGGGATTTCGTGCCCGAACTGGTCACGGACTGGGTGGCCGCCGGTCTGGATCCGGCAAAGTGCGTGATGTTCCAGCAGTCGCACATCAAGGAACACGCGGAACTGCACCTCATCCTGTCCATGATCACCCCGGTGAGCTGGCTGGAACGCAATCCCACCTACAAGGAACAGAAGCAGGAAGTGGTCAACAAGGACCTGGGCAACTACGGGTTCCTGGGCTACCCGGTGCTGATGGCTTCGGACATCCTGATCTACCACCCCAAGTGGGTGCCCGTGGGCCAGGACCAGTTGCCGCACCTTGAACTGACCCGCGAGATCGCGCGCCGCTTCAACTTCCTGTACGGCGAATACTTCCCCGAGCCCGAGGCGCGCCTGACCCCGGCGGCCAAGTGTCCCGGCCTGGACGGCCGCAAGATGTCCAAGAGCTACGGCAACGCCATCTACCTGCGCGACACCATGGAGGAAATCGCCCCCAAGGTGCGCGGCATGTTCACCGACACCAACCGCCTGCGCAAGAGCGACCCCGGCAACCCCGACGTGTGCAACCTGTTCCCCTACCACGAACTGATGGCCACCCCGGAACAGCAGGCCGAAATCCGTCAGGGCTGCACCTCCGCCTCGCTGGGCTGCGTGGACTGCAAGAAGATCTTCCTCGAAAACCTGGGCGCGTTCCTGGGGCCGCTGCACGAGCGCCGCGCCGCGCTGCTGGCCAACCCCAAGGGCATCCAGGACATCCTGGAGGCCGGGGACGCCCGCGCCCGCGCCGAAGCGGCGAGGATCATGGACGGCGTGCGCGACCGCATCAACTTCTAGGCGGCACCGCCACAAGGTGCCTTTTGCCCTCTGCCTGCGTCGGAACATCTTTGGATTCCGGTCGAGTACGATAAGAGTACACTCCCTTCATCCAAAGGCGTTCCTCCTTGGCAGAGAACAAAATGCCCTCCTGTGGCGGCGCCGCCTGTTGCCGCCATAGAGGATGATGGCTGAATCCCATTGATCACGATGGGTGTGCCTCTGCTCTCTCGAATTCAAAAGATGACCGCGCCGGACATCCGACGCACTGCCAAGCGAGGCGACGATGACCGGCGAGACGAACAACTGTGGCGGCTGCGGCGCGCCAGGGGCAGAAGCCGCGCAGGGCGACGAGACGCAGGCATTTCTGGAAAGCCTGCCGGAGCTGCATGACGGCGAGACCTTCCGCTTCGCCTGCCATCCCGGCGTGCGCTGCTTCAACGCCTGCTGTTCCGACCTGAACATGCCGCTCACGCCGTACGACGTGCTGCGGCTGCGCCGCAACCTGGGCATGGGCAGCGAGGAATTCATCAACACCCATGCCCGCGTGGGCCAGTACCCGGACACCGGGTTTCCCGCCCTGTTCCTGCGCATGAGCGACCACCCGCTGAAGCTGTGCCCCTTCGTCAGCGACGCCGGGTGCACCGTGTACCCCGACCGTTCCGGGGCCTGCCGCACCTATCCGCTGGGGCGGGCCACCAAGGAGGACGGGCAGGGCAACGTGGTGGAACAGTTCTTCGTGGTGCGCGAGGAGCATTGCAGGGGCTTCGACGAGTCCGGCCAGTGGTCCAGCGCCACATGGCTTGCCGACCAGGGGCTGGAACCGTACAACGCCTCCAACGACCGCTACATGCGCCTCATGGCCCGCGGCAAGCGGCAGGGCGCGGCCATCAGCCCCAAACAGGCCACCATGGTGTTGCTGGCCTGCTATCAGTTGGACCGGTTCGCCGATTTCATCCGGGGCGTGCGATTGTTCGACCGGCTGGACATGCCCGCCGACCGGCAGCAACTGGTGCTGGACGACGAGGAGGCCCGACTGGACTTCGCCTACGACTGGGCGGAACTGGTGCTGTTCGGGGATTGCGCGGCACTGCGCATGAAGGGGTAGCGGGTTCGGTCCGCGTTTTCGGGCGGAATGCGGCCACGGGCCCCCATGGTCCCGCCATGGGGACCCGTGGCTGCAATGTGCAACGAATGTCCAATGCCCGTCCGGCAGATGTCCGGCACATGCCTGGCACATGCCCGGCGGGCCATCCGGAGCCTTTCATGGACGCCAACCATTCCGGCCCGGCCAACCCCCATCTGAGCCACCCCGCCGTGGTGTCCCGCGCCGATCTGCCGGGCCTGCTGGCCCCTCGTCGCGCCGCCGGGCAGCGGGTGGTGTTCACCAACGGCTGCTACGACATCCTGCACCCCGGCCACGTGGACCTGCTGGCCCGCGCCCGCGCCGAGGGCGATCTGCTGGTGCTGGGCCTGAATTCCGACGCGTCGGTGCGGCGGCAGGGCAAGGGCGCGGACCGTCCGGTGAACCCCTTCGCGGTGCGGGCCTACGTGCTGGCCCATCTGGCCAGCGTGGACTACGTGGTGGAGTTCGACGAGGACACCCCCTACGCGCTCATCGCGGAAATCCAGCCCGACGTGCTGGTCAAGGGCGGCGACTGGTCCGTGGACCGCATCGTGGGGCGCGACGTGGTGCAGGCCCGTGGTGGGCGGGTGCTCAGCCTGCCCCTGCTGCCCGGCTTTTCCACCACCGGGCTCGTCCGGCGCATCCGGGCCGGGCTGTCCGCTGGCGAGGAGGAATAACCCCGGCCATATTTTTTTCGTGCGTGCGCCGCACGGAACTTGCGCGTCATGACAGGATGTGCAA
>JALHHV010000045.1:9239-19284 GCA_022837365.1 Desulfovibrio sp.
GTTTGCGCTTTGCGTGATTGTCCGGGGGCGGCTGCGGCTAATGATAGTGGCCGTTCAGGAAATTTTCCGCGAAGCGTTGCACCGCCGCCTCGTCCACCATCAGCATGTCCAACTGGCGGGTGACGATGAGCAGCCGCCCCAGTTGCACCAGCCGTTCGGCGATCTGCGGGGCCGCGAACTTCTGGAAGCGGGCGGTGACCATGTCTCCCCGCACCTCCACCTGGAAACCGATGGATTCCAGGATGATGCCGATGCAGCGCACCCGGCGATTCTTGCGCGTTTCGTCTGCTGCGCCGCCCTTGAACTGGAAGGTGATGTAGTTCTTGTTCATGGTCTGGCCGCAGTAGGCGTCCAGCACCCCGTAGTGGTAGCCCACGCGCGAACTGAAATTCAGGTACTTGTCGGAGACCAGGGCGTAGCTGCGGTCGCCGAAGCGCTGGCCGTGCATGGTGGGCGGCTCGATCATGTGGCGGCTCATGACCGACAGGAAGCCGCTCATGTCCACCGGGCGCGGGCCGCGCTGGTGCACCGCCGGGTCCAGCATGCCGTCCAGCAGCGCCTTGAACGGTGCGGAGACCACCTGTTCCGGCCACGCGTAGGGGCCGTCCACGTCGGTCAGGCCGCCGCCAAGGTCGATGACGTGCAGGTCCAGCGGCACCGGGGCCTTCATCTCCACGGCCACGGCCCCGGCGTCGGACACCGTGTCCGACAGCCGGAACATGTGGGCATAGGACAGTTCGTGCACGAAGCGCATCACGTCGTGGATGGTGCGGCAGGCGGCGGGGGTGAAATCGTCCGACTTGGGGTCGTGCAGGTTCAGGGGCGAGACGAGCGCGGCCACCTGCTTGAGCAGGTTGTGGATGGGCGTGTCGCGCAGGCACACGGCGCGTTCCTCGCGCAGGGGCAGAAGTTCTTCCACCCGGCCTTGGTAGACCCGGCAGGAAAAGGCGTCCACGGTCACCTCCATGCCCACGGGCAGCGCGGCCATGGCACCCGGCGCGTTGACGATGGTGGGCACCCCGAATTCCCGCGCCAGCGAGGCCATGTGCCCGGTGATGCTGCCCGCCTCGGCCACGATGGCCTGGGCGCGCTGCATGACCAGCACGTACGACGGCGAGGAATGCATGGCCACCAGGATGCCGCCCTCGGGGAATAGGGCCAGTTCCTCCGCGTCCCTGGGTTGCAGCACGGGGCCGCAGCCCACGCCGGGGCAGGCGGGTTCGCCGCCGTGCAGCAGCAGGGGGTAGCCCTCCATGAGCGGCGTGGTGCGCGCGTCGCCGCGCGGGGTGGTGGTCAGCGGGCGGGCCTGGAGCAGCAGCAGCCGCCCGGCGGGGTCCAGCGCCCATTCCACGTCCTGCGGCACCCCGTAGTGCGCCTCCACCCGCATGCCGATGCGGGCCAGTTCGGCGGCCTGGGCGTCGGTCAGGCAGGGGGCGTCGCGCTGGGGTTCGGGCACGTCCTCCTCGCGCAGGCGGCCGTCGTCGCCGGGAGCCAGGCGGTGCGCCTTGCAGACGATATGGCGCGATACCGGGTGGGGGGCGTCCTCGCGGCTGAACAGCCAGGTGTCCGGCTCCATTTCGCCGTCCACCACGGCCGCGCCCAGCCCCCACGCGGCGTTGATGACCATGGAATCGGACAGCAGGTCCACGGGATGGCGGGTGAACAGCACCCCGGCGGCCACGGAATCCACCATTTCCATGCAGGCCACGGCCATGGCGCTGGCGTCCAGAGTGATGCCCTGGTGCAGGCGGTACACGATGGCCTGGGGCATGAACAGGCTGGCCACCACCCGCTTCCACGCGTCCACCACGCCGTCGCGGGGCACGTTGAGCACCGAAAGGTACTGCCCGGCGAAGGACACGTGGCTGTCCTCGCTAAGGGCGCTGGACCGCACGGCCAGGCGTAGCGGCGCGCCGCCGCCTTCCGCGCCGCCCGGGCCGCCCGCTTCGTCCGTATCGGCGGGGCCGAACGCCGCGTCGCAGGCGGCGCGCAGGGCGTCCGCCACGTCGGGCGGCACGGTGGCGGCGGCGAACAGGTCCTGGATATCCTCGGCCACGTCCAGCACGCTTTCCGGGTCCTGCGGGTCCACTTCGCGCAGGCGCTTGCGTATCTCGCCCATCAGCCCGTCATGCTCCATGAAGGCGTAATAGGCGCGCGTGGTTATGGCGAAACCGCGCGGCACGGGCACCCCCACCCGCGAGGTCAGTTCGCCAAGGTTGGCGCACTTGCCGCCCACCCAGTCCACCATGTCGCCGTTGATTTCGGCGAAGGGCAGGGCGTAGGCGTCCACCGTGGCTTGGGGGCGGCTTTCCAGCAGGCCGGTGATTTCCGCGTTGATGCGCTCCACCACGCCGGGCAGGGCGGGGTAGGCGTCATTGGATATGGCGTTGAGCCCGGTGACCATGCGCATGGCGTGGAACACCGCCCGCGTGGCCTGCGAGCGCAGCCACGTGGCCCCGAACAGGGTGCAGCCCGCGATCTTCTCGTCAATGTCCGCGAGGATGCGGGCCAGTTCCGCGTTGGAGTCCAGCAGGTCCTTGAAGTGGGCGTAGCGGGCGCGGAACACCCGCATGACCCGCTCGCGCGATTCGGCGTCCACGGCGCGCCTGCGGCTGAACAGCGAGCGCAGGCGGTCCAGCAGCGAGACGGGCGGCGGCGCGGCCAGCATGGGTCACCTCCGGGACGGCGTCGCCGCGGCGCCGTCGGTCAGCACGTACCGGGTGGCCGGGCCCTTGCCCACCTTGCGGATGAAGCCCTTGCGCACCATGTCCTGCAAGTCGTACTGCGCCGTGCGCACGGGTATCTCGTTGCCCACGATGTCCTGGTACTGGGTGCGGGTGATGCCGCCGTTGCGGCTGATGAACTCCCATGCGGCGCGCTGGCGCGGGTTCAGGGTGGACAGGGGCGGCACGGAAGATGTGTCGGTCCCGGCGCGCGGGTGGCGGCCGTTGCCGGGGGGCGTCCCGGCCCGGTCGCCCCGGTCGCTCTGGTCACCCCGGCCCTGCCCGCCGTGTCCGCCGTGTCCGCCACGCAGGCCCGACACGTCCGACCAGTCCGGCCCGCCGCCGCCTCCCCCGGCCGCCACGATGCGCCCGCTGACCGGGTCGTACACGGTGGCCCCCGAGGGCGCGGCCATGGCGCTTCCGCCCGGCATGCCCGAGGGGCCGTAGCCCGCCCCATAGGCGGCTCCGTCATTGGGGTGGAGGGGCGCATGGGGGGAAGGCTGCCCGTAGCCCTGCGGCGGCGCGCCGGGCGCGCCCGGCTGGCCCATGCCGGAAAGGGCCGGGGAGGGCGGCAGCAGCGCCCCGTGCGACAGGGTGGGGTCCAGTTCCGCGCCGAAGCGCAGGTCTTCGGCGTATAGGGTGTCCCCTTCGGCAAAGGCCACGGCGCGGGTGATGCAGTTTTTCACCTCGCGCACGTTGCCCGGCCAGTCGTAGGCCAGCAGCTTTTCCAGCGCCCCGCGCGACAGGCCCATGGCCGGGCGCTTCAGGGTTTGCGCGGCCTGCTTCAGGAAATAGTCGGCCAGGGCGGGGATGTCCTCGCGCCGGTCGCGCAGGGGTGGCGTGTTGATGGTGATCACCGCCAGCCGGTAGTACAGGTCTTCGCGGAAGGTGCCCTGGCGCGCGCATTCCTTCAGATCCACGTTGGTGGCCGCGATGATGCGCGCGTCGAAGGGAAGCTCGTCGTCGCTGCCCAGCGGGCGGATGCGCCGCACCGACAGGGCGCGCAGCAGGGCCTGCTGCACCTTGGGCGAGGCGTTGCCGATCTCGTCGAGGTGCAGCGTGCCGCCGTCGGCCGCCACGAAGGCCCCCTTGCGCTCGCCCCGCGCCTCGGAAAAGGCCCCCTTGACGTGCCCGAACAGGGCGTCCAGCAGCAGGTTTTCGTCCAGCGCGCCGCAGTTGATGGAAATGAACGGTCCCTCGGCGCGGTCGCTGGTCATGTGGATGGCCTCGGCGGCCAGTTCCTTGCCGGTGCCCGTCTCGCCGATGATCAGCACGTCGGCCTCCACGCCGGAAGCCTTGCGGATCAGGCCGCGCAGGCCGCGCACCGATTCGCTGGTGCCCACGATGCCGGGCATGGTGTCCTGCGGCGAAAGCTGGCTCTGCGGCTGCTGTTGCGCGATTTCCGTGTCCAGGCATACCCGCTGCCGCCGCCGGGTGGACTGGATGTGCTCCTCGCGCAGACGCAATTCCTCGTTGCGCGCCCGCAGGGCGACGAACAGGTCGTTGGTGGTCTGGCGCAGGGCCTCGGCCTCGGGGTGCACCCGGCCCAGTTCGATAGGCGAAAGGTCGCCCGATTCCAGCTTGCCGCTGGCCTCTTCCGCGATGCGGTGCAGCGGCCCGGCGATGCCGCGCCCCAGCATGCCCAGGATGAACGCCGCCGCGGCGCTGGAGCACAGCCCGAACACGAACAGCGCGCCGTACAGCTTGTACGATGCGGCCATGGCCAGGAAGCTGGTGTCGGTGTAGGCGATGCCGCCCACCACCACGGTGCTGGCGCCCGGCCCTTCGCTGAAGGTGACCGGCGCGTAGCTGATGTAGAAGGCGCGGTTCAGGGGCGAGGGGTCTTCCAGCATGGCGCCCAGGCGGTTCTGGCCGGAATTGCCGGACTGGACCTCCGTGACCATGCCCCAGTAGCGCTCCTGCTCGGGACTGGGGCGGAAGGCCGCCTCGAAGCCGGGGCGGCCGAAGTCGCCGCGCATGCCCGAGCGCACCGTGTCGGTGGAAAGGTCCAGGTTGGGATGCTCGGGCGATTCCGACTGGAACAGGATCCAGCCGTGCGCGTCGAAGAAGAAGCTGCGGTGCTTCTCCGTCTCTTCCGGAAAGATGTACAGCGGCGAACGGCGCGATGCGTACACCGACAGCACGTTGCGCATGGCCAGCATGTCCACCGAAAGGGTGAGCAGCCCGGTCTGGTTGCCCGCGGCGTCGATCACCGGGGTGGTCAGGCGCAGCACGTGCATGGACAGCCCCTGCACCGTGCCCGCAGAGGGCACGGAGGGGTAGACCACCTCGGTGGGGGCGGAAATGCGCACGAAGCCGGGCTTGGGCTCCTGCGTGTTCTGGCGGGTCAGCGGGCCGAACCGGGTGGCCAGGGCCTGTTCCAGCGGCACCATCCATACGTCGCGCCCGGTGTTCAGCAGCACCATGCGGTTGTCGGGGGTGGAGCCCTGGTAGGCGATTTCGCGGTACAGGGTGCCCATGGTTTCGGCGCGGGTGCGCAGGTGGTGGGCCAGCGAGGCGGCCGAGATGTCGGTGCGGGCGAGGTAGAGCAATTCGCGCCGGGCCTGCTGGAGCACCTGCTCCATCTCGTGGGCCTGCGCCAGCGTGGCCAGCAGCGAACTGCGCCCCAGCGCGTCGTGCAGGAAGTTCTGGGAGATGCGGTGGGAGATGACCCCGCTGATGACCAGCAGCAGCATGAACGCGGGCAGCGCGGCGAACAGCAGCCGCTTGGCGATGCTCCATTCCGAGAAATTGCCTTCCAGCCGGAACAGCGTGCCGAACAGCGGCGGCCGATAGTAGCGCATGCCTTCTCCCTGCGTGGGTGCGGGGCGGTGTACCGCCCGTATCCGGAAACGCGGCGCGCGGGGGCGCGGCGGTCTGGCCGTGGTGGGCAACGCGCGGGCGCGCCGGGTCCGTGTGCCCCGGGTCTGTGCGTCCCGGTCCCGCCGGCTGGCGGTGCGGCTCGCGCGCGAGTGCGCGCCAACGTCCGCTTGCCGGGGTGGGGGGCGCGCCAATGCCTGTCGCGCTGCATTGGCATGAGCGCGTACACCTTCGCTTATGAGCGTTTCCCTCGTCTTCTGCAACAGCATGCGGCGGGGGGAAAGGCAGGCGAAAGCGGGCCGTTCACGGGCGCGGTTGCTTGAGAAATTATGTACAATGTTTTGCGCAATCATGCAAGCACATCTTGCGCGAAAGGCGATTATATAAATAAAAATAGTGTATTAAAAATTTTGGCATGCGGATTGCTTTCTCCGGGTCGCGCGAAGAGAACCGCGCAATGTACAGGACCAAAACCGCACTCCAAGGGGGGGTGCGGGTGGACGGAAAGGCGGGCTCCGACGCCGGACGGGATCGCAAAAGGCGAGGACGGGCCGGAGGCGGCAGCCGAAAAGGGCGGCAGGGGCTGCCCGCAACCTGGAGGATGCACATGAGAAAGTTCAAGACGCTGTTCATGTCGTTGCTGACGTTCGTGCTGGCCATTCCCGGCCTGGCGCTGGCCGCAGGCGGCGGCGGCGCACCCGTGGTCATCGTGGCCGATACCCGCAAGCTGGACGGGGTCATGGCCTGGTGGGCCAACCTGTACAATGAAAGCCACGTGCAGTTCACCACCCTTACCATCATCCTGATCCCGCTGGTGGGCGTGATCTTCGGCGTGCTTGCCGACATCGTGATGAACTGGATCGGCATCGACCTGAAGTCCCGCGAACTGGCCGAGCACTAGGCCGCGCCCGCACCAAAGGAGAACAACGATGGAATGGCTCTATATCCTCATGCCCATCGCGGGCGTTAAGATCTTCTGGCCCGGCCTGATCATTCTCGGCGTGGGCGTCGGCATCATCGGCGGCTTCTTCGGCATGGGCGGCGCGTGGATGGTGACCCCCGGCCTGAACATCCTCGGCTTCCCCATGGCCTTCGCCATCGGGACGGACATCGCCCACATGGCGGGCAAGTCGCTCATCTCCACCATGCGCCACGGCAAGTTCGGCAACGTGGACTACAAGCTGGGGATGATCATGCTGGTGGGCACCGTCGTGGGCTTCGAAGTGGGGGCCCAGATGGTCATGTGGCTCGAGCGCGTGGGCAACGTCGAAAAGGTCGTGCGCTGGATCTACATCGCCCTGCTGACCCTGATCGCGTGGATGGTCTTCCACGACGTGGCCAAGCGCCGCGAGAAGGAACGCCAGGCCGCCGCGCGCGGTGAAAAGCTGGAAGCCGGGGCCACCGGCGTGGAATGGCACAAGGCCCTGCACAAGATCAAGATTCCCCCCATGGTGCACCTGCACGAAGCCGGCATCTACTGCTCCGCGTGGCTGCCCATCATCGTCAGCTTCGCCACCGGCTGGCTGGCGGGCATCCTGGGCATCGGCGGCGGTCTCATCCGCATGCCCGCCCTGATCTACCTCATCGGCTGCCCGACCCACGTGGCCGTCGGCACCGACCTGTTCGAAGTCATGATCTCCGGCCTGTACGGCGCCGCCACCTACACCTACAAGGGCCGCACCGAACTGGTGGCCGCCATGATCATGCTGGTGGGCGCCTCCGTGGGCGCGCAGGTGGGCGCGGTCGCCACCAAGTACATCAAGGGTTACGGCATCCGCATCGCCTTCGGCCTCGCCGTGGTCGGCTGCGCCATCTCCATCCTGATGAAGCTCGTGCAGCCCTGGCTTCCCCAGTTCAGGAGCGCGCTGGACACCGCCGCCACCGTGCTGGTGCTGGGCCTGGTGTCCTGCATGTCGCTGTACATCTTCATCCGCATGATCCAGGGCGTGAAGATGGAACTGGCCCGCAAGAAGGCCGCCTAGCCGCGCCGCGCACGAGAGAAGGAGAAAACATATGAGACGCTTTCTGCTGATGCTGCTCGTCGTGGCGCTGCCCCTCGGCCTCGTGGGCTGCGGTGAATACGGCAAGGTGGACCAGGGCCGGGTGATCGCATACGACAAGAACGCGAAAACCGTCACCCTGATCCAGGACAAGGCCATGGAGCCGCTGAACCCGGACTACTCCATCCTGCCCCCCCACACCTACAAGCTGCCCACCGACCCCGCCGAAATGGGCCCCGAGCCCAGGGCCGGGCAGCGCATGAAGCTGGACACCAAGGCCAACGTCATCCGCATCTTCAACACCAAGACCCAGGCGTTCGAAGACATCGCGTTCAAGATGGTGGACCTGCAGGAGAACATCGACCGCAACCATCCGCTGGTGTACGACAAGGCCACGGAATCCGCGAAGAAGTTCCCCATGGTGGACCGCGACAAGAAGACCGTGACCATCTACTCGGGCCGCCAGAAGATGCTGTGCACCATCTCGATGCCTGACGAATACTTCGCCCTGCCCGATTCCACCTGGGATGCCGGCGACGAAGTGCGCGTGTACTACAAGGCCGAGGGCGTGTCCCTGCGCTTCATGAACATCTCCAGGACCGACATCTTCAAGAAGTAGACAGACGGCGGCGGGGCCGGCCCCCTTCCGCCCCGCCATGCCCCGTATACGGCCTGGCGGGCCGGAACGGGCGGAAGAAGCCCGAGGACAACAGACAAGGAGCGACACCGTGGAAGACCAGATGGATTTCGCAACCACCGTGGCCCACAAGCTGCTGGTGCTGACCATGAACCTGCTGGCCATCGCGGCGGTGTGCGCGGGCATGTACCGCGCCTCGTTCGTGCCGGACGAATTCACCCCGGTGTTCTTCAAGACCTTCTTCGCGGTGCTGGGGCCGTCGCTGGTGCTGGGCTGGTGCGCCAAGCGCTGGCTGCGCGCCAGGGGCCGCGCGTGACCAGATCGGTGCATCTGGCGCGCCTGCACCGGCGTTCCGGGCGGGTGGCGCTGCTGCTTCTGCTGGTCTGCGCGCTCAGCCTGGTGGACGGGCTGGTGGGCAGGATGCAGCAGGGCTTCAACCGCACCGACGCGCTGCCCGGCGGCGAATACCCGGTCAGCGGGCCGCTGCCGCCCCAGACCGAAACCATCGAGGACATGGTCATCGAGGGCGGCACCGACGACAGGCAGGTGCGCCTCGTTCCCTACGAAATCTATTCCGGCTACTGGCTGGGCGGAAAGATGTGGCGCGGCGCCATCAAGGTGGGGACCAGCCCCGCCTCCGGCGAATACGTCATCCGCGTGCATGACAAGTACGGCGAAAAGCAGAACCCCACGCTGATCTTCGCGGTGGTGGTCTGGCCCGACGAGGCCACCATGAAGGCCAACTCTCCGGAACGGCTCACCCGCTGGTTCGGTGTCAGCGCCTTCAGCCTGTCCGTGCTGGTGCTGCCCTTCGCCCTGCTGGCGGGCTTCGGCAACTTCATGCTGGGCCGGGCCTGGAGCCGGGCGCTGCTGGCCGAGCGCAGCGCCGAGATCTACAAGCTGCTGCCCGCGCCGGACGGCGGCGGCAAGGACGTCACCTTCGGCCTTGGCGTGCAGCACGGGGCCAGCCCCGGCATGCGCTGCCGCATCAGCCGCCCGGACGGCACCCCCGTGGGCGAGGCGCGGGTGGTGGAATGCACGGCGCGCGATTGCGTGGCCCGCATACCGCATGGCCTGAACGTGCAGCCCGGCGACGTGGTGACCCTGCCCGACATGGTGGCCGGGCCGGCGGAAACGCGCCGCGCCTGACGGGTGGGCCAGACGGGCCAGGTGGACAGGAGGGGGAACATGGACTGCCCGGAATTGCTGAAAAGCTGCCGCATCCTGCTGGTGGACGACGAGGACGGCTTTCGTGACGCGCTGCTGCGCCGCATGCGCAAGCGCGGGGTGACCATGGAGGGCGTGGCCAGCGGCCGGGCCGCACTGGAATGGCTGGCCCGCGAAACGGTGGACGTGGTGATCCTGGACATCCAGTTGGGGGACATGGACGGCCGCGACGTGCTGCGCGAGATCCGCAAGGCCGGCGGCGAAGACCCGGCGGTGATCATCCTGAGCGGGCACGCCTACACGGATATCGCCCTGGACGCCATGCGGGCCGGGGCCAGCGACTATCTGCTCAAACCCTGCCCGGTGGAGGAATTGCTGGAGCGCATCGAGACCGCGTTCGAGCAGGTGCTTGCTGGAGCGCCGCGCGGCGCAATGAGGGCCTAAATTGTCTTTTCGCCCGTTGGCTTCGTCAAACTTCACCTGCCATAGCTTTGCTGTCCTTATCCGTAAGGTTCGCAAGCTCACCTAACGGCTAAGGCTCGGTCGAATACGATAAGAGTACGCTCTGCGGTCGCCAGCCGTAAGGTTCGCTTCGCTCACCTAACGGCTGCCGCGCTCTGCGGTCCTCATCCGTAAGACTCGCGCTGCGCGCTCGCCTAACGGCTGAGGCACTCCCTCATGGCAGGCTCGTTTTCCTT
>JALHHV010000045.1:19334-28407 GCA_022837365.1 Desulfovibrio sp.
CACCCGCCGCCAATGTTCCACGACAGCATACGCCCATCCCCCTCGCAGTCCGGGGCGGAACCTTCGCAGCAGACGGTTCCGCCCCGGTCTCATTCGTGGCGGCGGGAAGGCGGAGGAGGCGCGGCAACGGCCATGTCAGTCGCGCAGCAGCACCCAGGTCAGCTCGTGCTTGTTGTGGGCCAGGTGCAGCAGGCGCGACCCCGGCACCGCCGCGAAGGCGCGCGCCGTGGCGTGGTCCGTTTCGGCCTGGAACTTCAGGGTGCACACGAAGTTGCGGCACTGCCCCAGTTCCAGCCAGCGGCCCACGGTGGCCAGCAGCCGGTCGGGGTAGCAGATCACGTCGGAGAACAGCCAGTCCACGGCTCCGGCGTGGCGCGGGTCCAGGCCGAAGGCGCTGCCCGTGCAGAAGTTCACGTTGGGGTGGGCGGCGATGTGCGGGGCGATGTCCGCCTTGTCCACGCTGAACACCCGCGCCCCCAGTTCCGCCAGCACCCAGGTCCATCCGCCGGGGCAACTGCCCAGGTCCAGGCACAGTTCGCCGGGGCCGGGCCGCCTGCCGAGCAGCGTGAACAGTTCCCACAGCTTCAGGTAGGCGCGGGTGGGGGGCACGGTGCGGTTTTCCTCGAAGCGCGGTTCGCCGTCGGGGAAGGGGCTGGAGCACCGGGCGGATGCCAGCACCAGGTCCGGCTCCCACAGGGTCCACGAGCCCAGCGGCGCCGTGGGCGGCGCATCGCCGAACGCCAGGGGCCGGGCGGCCACGCGGGGCAGCTGCTCCTGGACCAGCGCGGCCCGGCGGTGATGGCCGGTGGCGTGCAGGTGCCAGTTGCGCTGGATGGCCTTCAGCTTGCGGGCCGCGTCGCCGATGGAGGCCACGGGGATGGACGCCGGCTCCAGCCAGATGTTTTGCGCCCATGCCGCCGGGCGGGGCGGCCCCTGCGCCGCCACCAGCCGTCCGCGCACGTCCAGCACGCGCGCGCCGTGCAGGTCTTCCAGTTCGTGGACCAGGTCGTCCGTGAACCCGGCGGCGGCGATGTAGATGGTGCGGTCGGCGAGTGGGGTGGCGGTCATGTCCGTGTCCGAGGGGGTTCGGGAAAGGGGGGCGGCGGGCGGTCAGCCCGTGGAGCGCGGCGTGGGCGTGGCTGTAGCGCGACGCGGTCCGTCTGGCAAGCCGCCCCCGCCCGCCGTCAGCCCGCCCAGCGCTCGCGGATGGCCTCTATTGCGTCCAGGTTGTCCAGGAAGACCCGCACCACGGCCGGGTCGAACTGGGTGCCGGAGCCCGCCACGATGGTGTCGCGGCATTCGTCGCGCGTGAAACAGCGCTTGTAGGGGCGCTCGCTGCGCAGGGCGTCGTACACGTCCACCAGCGACACGATGCGCGCCTCCATGGGCACGTCGCGGCCCGGCAGGCCGAAGGGGTAGCCCGTGCCGTCCCAGCGTTCGTGGTGCAGCAGGGCCAGGGTGCGGGCCAGGGCCAGGAAGGGGTTGCCGTCCTCTTCGCGGGCGGCCAGGTGCGACGCGCACGAGGCGCGCGCCTCGTCCCGGTCCAGCGGACCCAGCAGTTCGCACCCGAAGGCGCAGTGGCGGCGCATCAGGTCCCATTCTCCGGCCTCCAGCGAGCCGGGCTTCAGCAGGATGCTGTCCGGAATGCCGATCTTGCCCACGTCGTGCAGCGGCGCGCACTGGCGCAGCATGTCGCAGCGGTCTTCCGGCAGGCCCAGCGCACGGCCCAGCAGCGCGCTGATCTCGCCCACCCGGATGACGTGCATGCCGGTCTCGTTGTCCTTGTATTCGGCGGCCCGGCTGAGCCGCTGGATGATCTGGCGGCGGGTGCGCTCGATCTCTGCGGTACGCTCGCACACCATGGACTCCAGCCGCTGCTGGTAGGCGCGGTTTTCGCGCAGCAGGCGGGCCCGTTCCAGCACCTTGCCCAGGGTCAGTTGCAGGATGTTGAAATCGTGCAGGGGCTTGGTGATGAAATCCCACGCCCCGGCGCGCATGGCCCGCACGGCGTCCTCCACCACGCCCACGCCGGACAGCACGATGGTGGGCAGGTCGGGGGCCAGTTCGCGGGCGTGGGCCAGGAAGGCGTACCCGTCCATGACCGGCATGTTCAGGTCCACGATGGCCGCCTCGACGCCGGGCAGGCCGGCCTCCAGCATCTTCAGCCCCTGGCGGCCGTCGGCGGCCTCCAGCGTTCCGTAGTCCATGTCTTCGAGGAAGGCGCACAGCGAGCGCCGCAGCCCTTCCTCGTCGTCGACGACCAGCACGCTCATTGCGGGTTCCTCCCGTTGGCGGGGGCGGGGTCCACGGGCAGTTCGATGATGAAGCGGGTGCCCTTGCCCGGCTCGGATTCCACCTCCATCCGGCCGCCGTGCCCCTTGGTGACGATGAAGTACGAGACGGACAGGCCGAGGCCGGTGCCCACCCCCGGCGCCTTGGTGGTGTAGAACGGCTCGAAGGCCCGGCGCTGCACCTCGGGCGGCATGCCGGGGCCGTTGTCGGCCATGACGATGCGCACCCCGCCCGGCATGGCGGAAACGTCGATGTCGATGCGCGGGGCCTCCACGGGCGGGTCGGCGGCGGCCATGGCCTGGGCCGCGTTGCGCAGCAGGTTGACGGCCACCTGCTCGATTTCCGTTTCCGTGCAGTTGATGGAGGGCAGGTCGTCGTCCATGCGCAGGGCGACGTCTATCTTCCGGAAGTCGTAGCTCTTCTTCAGGTCGTAGTCGCTCTGGGCCAGGGTCAGCGCGCGGCGCAGCACGCCCGGCAGGTCGCAGACCTTGCGCCTGGATTCGCTGCGGCGGCTGAATTCCAGCATGTGCCGGATGATGGCCGCGGCGCGCAGGGCGGCGGACTGGATGTCGCCCAGGAACACGTCCAGCTTGCGCTCGCGCATGTAGCGGGCCAGCAGTTCCATGTCGAGGCCCATGGCCCGGGCCACCTCCAGGTTCTTGGCGAAGTCGGGCCGGGTGCGCTGCGCCATGTTCTGCGCCGCCTGCAACACGATGCCGAGGGGGTTGTTGATCTCGTGCGCGATGCCCGCCGCGATGCCCCCCAGCGAGACCATCTTTTCGGTCTGGATGATCACCTCCTGCATCTTCTTGATCTGGGTGATGTCGCGCAGCACGGCCATCACGTGGTCCTCGCCGTCGATGTACAGCAACGCGCAGGACAGCAGGCAGCTCATGGGCGCGCCGTCCTTGTGCCGGGCCGCGAATTCGTGGTTGCGCAACTCGCCGTCGCGCCGGAGCTGGCGGTAGGCGTCGCGCAGCGAGGCGCCGGGGACCACGATGGCCAGGTCGCTGGCGGGGGTGGCCAGCACTTCGTCGCGCGTGAAGCCGAACATGCGGATGAACGCCTGGTTCACGTCGCGCACCGTGTCGTCGTCCAGCCGGGCCACCACGATGGCGTCGGGGCTGAGCTGGAAGAGCTGGAAGAACTTCTGCTCCGACTGGCGCAACTGCTCCTCGGCCTGCCTGCGGACGCTCACGTCCTCTATGGAGCCGTCGAGGAAGCTGGGCCTGCCCTCCGCGTCGAACTGGAGCGAGGCGTTGACGATGGCGTGGAAGGGCGTGCCGTCGCGGCGCAGCAACCGGCATTCCATGCGCACGCCCGAGGGGCTTTGCCGCAGCATGCCCAGCAGAAGGTCCCGCTGGGCCGGGTCGTAATGGATGGACAGGGGCGAGCGCAGGCGCAGCAGTTCGTCGCGGTCCGCGTAGCCCAGCATGCGCGCCAGGGCGGGGTTGGCGTCCATGAACCCGCCCCCGAAGCCGGTGCGGAAGATGCCGAGGGGCGCGTTGTGGAAGATGGCGCGGTACTTTTCCTCGCTGGCCTTCAGGGCGGCCTCCGCCGCCTTCATCTCCGTCACGTCCACGGTGATGGACAGGATGGCCTCCTCCCCGCCGAAGGACACCGGCACGGAAGAGAAGATGATGTGCCGGGGGGAGCCGTCCGGCCTGCGGCTGCTGGACTCCACGCCGTGCACGCCGCCCGTCTCGCGCACCCTGCGGCGGAAGGCCGCGGCCTCTTCCGGCGTCATGGTGGAGAAGCGCCGGGTGTCGCCGCGCAACACCTCGTCCCTGCCCATGCCCTGGGCCTCCAGAAAGGCCCGGTTCACGTCCAGCAGGGCCCCGTCGGACATGCGGTTGATGACGATGGCGTAAGGGGCGTTCTCGAAGATGGTGCGGAAGCGCCGCTCGCTTTCCAGCGCGGCCTCGCGGTGCTGCTTCAGGCTGTGCACGTCCACGTTCAGCCCCAGGATGCGCGTGGGGCGGCCGGCCGCGTCCCAGGCCACGGCCTGGCCCTTGCCCAGCACCCAGCGCCACTGACCGTCGGCGTTGCGCATGCGGAATTCCGATTCGTAGCTGCCCGTGCCGCCGGACGCCATGTAGGCGGCAAGCACCGAGGCGGTCCGTTCGAGGTCGTCGGGATGCATCAGGCCGAACCAGCCCGCACGGGTAAGGGGTGTGCTGTCCGGCTGGTATCCCAGCATGGTGTACCATTCAGGGCTGCAATAGGCGGTATCCGATTCCGGCTGGTACTCCCAGATGCCCGCGTTGGTGGCCCCCAGCACCAGGGCCAGGCGGGTGGCCTGTTCCTCGGCCTTGCGGCGCGCATGGTCGAGGGCGTCCACCTTTTCGCGCAGCCTGCGCCGCAGCACCGAGGTGACCAGGGTGAGCCAGGCCACCACGACCACGGCGGCCACGGCGGACACGCGCAGCATGCGGCGCTGGTCCTGGGTGAGCACCCCGCCGGTGTCCAGGCGTATCCAGCGGGCCTTGGTGCGTTCCAGTTCGTCCGGTGGAATGGCGGCAAACGCCTTGAGCACCGCGCTGCACAGCAGGGGGTGCTTTTTGCTGATGCCCAGGCTGAGGGGGTAGTCGAGGTCGGCGGTGCCGACCACCTTCAGGTTGGGCAACTGCTCCCTTTCGATGTAGTGGGCGGCCACGGCCTGGTTTTCCACCATGGCGTCCACCACGCCGAAGGACACGTCGCGCAGGCCGGTCTGCACGTTGGGCACGGGCACCACCTCGATGCGCCCGTCCGGCGACATCTGGCGGACGTACGCCTCGGTGACGTAGCCCTGCACCACGGCCACGCGCCGCCCGGCGAAGTCGGAAAGCCGGCGGCCGTTCTCCTCGCCGCGTCGGGCGATGATGGCGGTGGGAATGTCCACGTAGGGCGGGGTGAACTGCGCGAAGCGCTCCCGCTCCGGGGTGCGCACGATGACGGGGACGACGGCGATGTCGCCGCTTTCCAGCGCCGCGAGCTGGCTGGGCCAGTCCGGAGCCGGGGTGTTGATGAAGCGGGCCCCCAACTGCTGTTCGACCAGGGCCATCACATCGGCGGCCAGCCCGTGGAACGTGCCGTCCGGGGACAGGTTTTCGTAGGGCGGAAAGTTCTTGTCGAAGTACAGGGTGAGCTTGTCGGGGTTGTCGGCAAGCCAGGTCTGCTCCGCCTCGGTCAGCGCGGCCCGGGCCAGGGCCGGGAAGGGACACGGCAGGCACAGGGCCATGGCCGCCAGCAGCAGCGCCACGTACGGCGCGGCGCGCTTGCGGAGAGGCCGGAGAGGCCGGGGAGGCCAGGGAGACCGGACGGGCGGGGCGGTGGGCGCGGCATGGCGGTCCGGGAGCATCTGTAGCCCTCCGTGTGCGCCGCCCGTTTCCGGCGGGGCGGCATGATGGCGGATGGTTCCAGTATGGACCAGTTGGCGGGGCCGCGCAATGCACGCGCCGTTTTTTCGTTTCTAATGCGGACACCGGACCGCGAACCGCCCGATACCGGCGGGGACCGTGGCCCCATCGGCCCCCTTGGCCCCCCTTGGCCCCCATTGACCCCATCGGTCCCATTGCCCCATCGGCAGGGTCCGCTTGCGGAGGGGCCGCCGTTGCCTGTACTTTCTGCGTTCGCAGGGGGGCTGCCGGGGAGAAAGTGATGCCTTGCCGACACGTTGGCGCGTGCAATCCGCCGCGTGGCGTGGTATGCTGCGTCATGGCCGCCTGTACCTGACGCACGGCGGGGGCCGGTGAAGGATGGTGGCGGGCCGGGGCCGGAACGGCGGCCCGCACAGGGGGACAGTATGGACTTCATCAGCATCGGGGAACGGACGCAGGCCCGCTGGCAGCAATCGCTGGACACCCTGGCTCGGCTGCTGGGCATTCGCGTCGCCGCCATCATGCGGCGGCACCCGGGGGGGCTTTCGGTGCTGCTTGCCAGCGACACGGCGGGCAATCCGCTGGTGCCGGGCATGCGCATCGCCACTTCGGCGGGCGGAACCTACTGCGACGCGGTCATCGAGGCGGGCCAGCCGGTGTACGTGCAGAACGCCCTGGACGACCCGCGCTGGCGCGACAGCCCCATGGCGCGGGCGGGCTTCGTCGCGTATCTGGGCTATCCCCTGCTGCTGCCCGACGGGCAGGTGTACGGCACGCTGTGCCTGCTGGACACGCGCCAGTGGCCGCCGTCCGACGTGCACCGGTCCATCGTGTCCGACTTTCACGGCCAGGTGGAGGAAACCCTGGCCCTGATCTACGAGAACGCCCTGTTCGGCGCGCAGCAGGACACCCTGCCCTCGGCCGCGCTGACCGTGGACACCCGGGGCGTGGTGGCGCGGGCAAACCGCCGCTTTCCGAAGCTGTGGGGGATCGATGCCGACGCCGCCAGTCTGGCCGGGCGTCCGCTGGCCGAGGTGAAGGCCCTGGCCGCCGCCCGCCTGCCGGACCCCGCCGCCATCGACGCCGTCCTGCCCGACGCCCCGGCCCGCGAAACAGGCGGGCCGTCCGCCCGCCCGTCCGCCCGGTCTGGCGGGACTGGCGAAACTGGTGGAACTGGCGGCCTTCCGGTGCAACTGGCCGACGGCCGCGTGCTGCGGCGCACCTTCCGCACCCTGCGCGACGAGCATGGACGGGTCTGGGGCAGCCTGTGGCTGTTCGAGGACGTCACCGCCGAGGTGCGCGCGCAGGAAGCGCTGCGGCGCAGCGAGGAACGGCTGAAGCTGGCCCTGGACGCCGCCAGCGAGGCGCACTGGGACTGGAATTTCGAGACCGGCGAACTGTACTGCAGCCCGCGCTACTACGAAATGCTGGGGTACGTGCCCGGCGAGTTCGAATGCACCCACGACGCCCTGCGCGACCTGGTGCATCCCGACGACATGGCCGACGTGACGGCCGCCCTGTGCGTGCCCGAAGGGGGCGTTACCGTGCCCGGCCTGTCCGGCCTGTCTGGCCTGTCTGGCCTGTCTGGCCCGGCCGTTGCCCGCGTGGTGGCCGGGGCCTGCGGGGTGGGCCAGTTCGAGGTGCAGTTCCGCCTGCGCACCAAGGACGGCGGCTGGAAGTGGATGCTGGCGCGCGGCCGCGTGCTGGCCCGGCGCGAGGACGGTTCCCCCGCGCGGGTGGTGGGCACGCACATGGACATCACCGCCGCCGTCAGCCAGCGCCTGGCCCTGGCCCGCAGCGAGGAGTTGTTCCGGGGCATCTTCAGCACCGCCTCGGTGGGCATCGTGCTGCTGGACCGCTTCGGCCTGCTGGTGCGGGTCAACGACGCCTGCGCGCGCATGCTGGGGTACGCCACGGAAGAAATGCGCGGCCAGCACTTCAGCCGGTTCATGCACGAAGAGGAAACCCCGCTGGCCGCCACCATCCTGGCCAACCTGCTGGCCCGCACCCAGGACGCCAGCCGCCTGCAACACCGCCTGCGCCACAAGGACGGCGGCTACCTGTGGACCGACATCAGCGCTTCGCCGCTGGTGGGGCCCGACGGCGAGGTGGAGTCGGCCCTGGCCATCATCACGGACATCAACGAGCAGCGCGCGGCCCAGCAGGCCCAGGAGGACAGCGAGCGGCGCTACCGCGCCCTGTTCGAGAACGCGCAGGTGGGCATCTTCCGCACCCGGATTTCCGACGGCCGGTTCCTGGAGGCCAACGCCCGGATCATCGAAATGTACGGCTGGACGGACCGCGCGGAATTCCTGGACAAGATGCGCGCCACCGAATGGTACGTGGACCCCGAGGCGCGGGGCCGCGTGCTGGCCGCTCTGCTGCACCGGGGGGAATTCCGCAACGTCGAGGTGGAAATGCGCCGCCGTGACGGCTCCACGGTGTGGTTCGAATATTCCGGCAAGCTGGCTGGCGACACCATCGTCGGGGTGGCCCAGGACGTCACCCAGCGCAGGGCGGCGGAAGCGGCGCGCCAGCGGTCGGAGGCGCACTACCGGCTGCTGTTCGAGGCCGCCGCCGACGCCATCTTCCTGCATGACACCGAGGGGCGCTTCCTGGACGTGAACGAGGTGGCCTGCCGCCGTCTGGGCTACACCCGGCGCGAACTGCTGGACATGACCCCGCACGGCCCATCGGACCCGGAACGGCACGGTCCTGCCCGTGGAAATCCATGCCAAGCTGCTCGACTTTGACGGCAGGCCCGTGGTGCTCAGCATCGCGCGCGACATCACCGACCGCAAGCGGCTGGAACAGGCCCTGATGCGCGAGGCCACCACCGACCCGCTGACGGGCATCCGCAACCGGCGGCAGTTCTTCGTGGACGCGGAGCGCGAGATGGGCCGCGCCACCCGCTACGGCCGGCCGCTGACCGTGCTGATGCTGGACCTGGACCGCTTCAAGCGCATCAACGACCGTTTCGGGCACCACGCGGGCGACGCTGTGCTGCTGGGCTGCGTGCAGGCCTGCCAGCAGTCGCTGCGCGATACCGACATCCTGGGGCGGCTGGGCGGCGAGGAATTCGCGGCGGTGCTGCTGGAGACGGACCTGGACGATGCGCTGGCCGCTGCCGAACGGCTGCGCCGGGCCGTGGAGGAAATGGCCGTGCCCTTCGGCGGCCAGACCCTGCGCTGCACGGTGAGCATCGGCATGGCCCTGCGCGGGCCGGGCGACGCGGCGCTGGACGACATCCTGCGCCGGGCGGACTCGGCGCTGTACTCCGCCAAGGAGGCGGGCCGCAACCGGGTGATGCTGGCGCGCGCCACCAACGGCGGAATGGAGGACCAGAACCGCCGCTGGAGCAGCGGCGGCGTACCGCGCAACGGCTGACCGGCACGCGGCGCGCCGCCGTGTGCCGGGAA
>JALHHV010000495.1 GCA_022837365.1 Desulfovibrio sp.
CTGACCACCATCGAGGAAAAGGCGCTGGGCAACATCCAGAAGATCGGCCGCAAGGCCCCCGTGGTGGGCTGCCTGGACAAGGCCGAAGCCCCCACCGGCCCCGGCCTGTGGTTCATGGACTCCTCGTCCGCCGCGGCGGAAATGGTCACCCTGTGCGCGGCCGCCGGGTACGTGGTGCACCTGTTCCCCACCGGGCAGGGCAACGTCATCGGCAACCCGATCCTGCCCGTGGTGAAGCTGTGCGCCAACCCGCGCACGGTGCGCACCATGAGCGAGCACATCGACGTGGACGTTTCCGGCATCCTGCGCAAGGAGCTGACCATGGACGGCGCCGGTGACAAGCTGGTGGAAATGGCCATCCGCACCGCCAACGGCCGCAACACCGCCGCCGAAGTGCTGGGCCACCGCGAGTTCGTGCTCACCCGCCTGTACGAAAGCGCCTAGTCTCGTGAGCGTGTCCCCATGGCGGCTGCGCACCGCCGCCATGGGGACGCCAATCTGGCGGCACGCGGACGCCGCCGGCCGACGGGGAGCGCAAGCCCATGCCGGTATGTCCCGCGTCCGTGTGCCGCCACCCCGATCATGCCATCCTCCCCATCGCCGCGCGCACCGCCTGACGCGCGGCGCCCCTTGTGGACGCGGACCCGGAAACGGGTCCGCGTCCCGTTTTTTGTCCGCACGCAAAAAACACCCGCCCCAAAAGAGTGCGCGCTCTCGATACGGCAATCAATACGCCGCAATACCGATGCGCTGTTGTGACAGGCAGCGCAAATTTGGTGGTGCAGACTGTTCATGTGGATGGTAATCGTCCGGATAGGTCGATGTGCATTTCCCGGACGGCAACGGCGTATGGGAGAAAAAGCACATGGGCCGCAGCGGTTGCCCGGCCCGGCAGAACCGGCCCACTGCAAGGGCCCAGTATTGATTGTTTAGTCAGCCAGCACCCCATTCGAAGGTTCGGCATCGTTCTTTATTTCACCGAGCACACAATCATTTTCGATAATATTAGTAATATCAGTGTATTGAAAAATACGACAGGGAGCGCCACCCCCAGCCTGCTGAAAGGAGGGCCGGGGGAGACATAAAAACATGAAGTGTTGTGCCCTGTTGGCGTGAAGTCGCGCGGCTTGGGCAAAAAAGCTCAAGTTTCGCGTTGACAGTCTTACATAAGACATCATACACATGCCTCAACAACGCTCCCCAAGGAGGAACTCCATGTCGATCCAATTTCTGGTGCACGAAGACGGCGATTCCGTCGGCGTCGTGGTTGTCGAAGGCGTCAAGGCC
>JALHHV010000046.1:0-1891 GCA_022837365.1 Desulfovibrio sp.
CCGAAACCGCCTCACTCACTTGCGGTTCCAATCCTGTGCCCGCGCACCCCGCACGCTGCGGATATTTCGTTCTCCGGCAAGGAGGACGGGCCGCGCGTGATCTCTTCTGGCGGTGCTGGCACAAGAGGGTATTTTGTTCTCTGCCAAGGAAGAACGCCGTTTTATGGAGGAAGTGTACTCTTATCGTACTCGACCGGAATAAAAAGGCGTTCTGACGCAGGCAGAGGGCAAAAGACACCTTGTGGCGGCACCGCCTAGTGGGAAAGCTGCCGGACAGGTACGATGATGACACTGCGATCCCGCGTCCGCGCCCATTCCTTCAGGGCGGCCACGGTCTCCGGCAGGGGGTGGCCGATGGCGATGGCCTGCCCCTCGGCCTGCCTGGAACATGATGTTGCGCTTGTCGGCGATGACGTCGAGGAACACGTTCCGCTTGTAGGCGGGCAGTCCCGCGCGCTTCGCCTCGGCGTACAGTTTCGAATTCTGGTGCGTCACGCTGTCGAGCACGAACAGGCCGGTGCCGTCAAGTGTCTCGCACACGGTGCGCATGGCCGAAGCGTTCTGGGTGGCGCGCGAGCCCATGTGGTTGTTCAGCCCCACGGCGTGGGGCACGCGGCGCACGGCGTCGCGCACCAGCGCGGCGATTTCCTGCGGCTGCTGGCCGGACAGGATGGCTCCGGGGCCGGGCTTCACCTGCGGGTAGCGCACCGGCTCCATGGGCAGGTGGATCATCACCTCGCGCCCGGCCTTGTGGGCCAGGTCCGCCGCCTCGCGGGCGTGCGTGCTGCGCGGCCAGACCGAGAAGGTCACCGGATAGTCCAGCGCGGCCAGGTCGCGCGCGGCGGACATGCTTTCGCCGATGTCGTCGATGACGATGGCCAGCCGCGCCCCGCCCGGCGTCATCGCCACCGGGGGAGGCGCGCCCTCGTAGAGCAGCAGCGAAATCTCGTGGGTGGGCAGGCCGTCCACGGTGACGATGAGCAGGTCGTCGGCCCGCACCTCGACGTTGGCGGTGTCGGACCAGGCGGCCAGCGTTTCCCTCAGGGTCTGCACGAAGCGGTCGGGCGCGCCGTCCAGACGCATTTCCATGCGCTGGAAATGGAAGGTCTGGCCCTTGGACTGGCGGTTCTCGATGGAGGCCAGGCGCAGCCGGTCGCGGCCGAGGCCCAGGCGGGTTACGGTCTGCACCAGGGCATAGTCCACCTGCTTCACGCCCGCTTCCACCGGGGCGTCCAGGCTTTCCTCGTAGGGCAGGTTGCCGGGGGTCACGGGCTGGCGGACTTCGCCCCCCGCCTCGCGCGCGCCGTTGGCGTCGGCCGTGCCGTTCGCCGGGGGTGACGCGGCGCGTTCCGGCTTGACGGGCGCGGTCTGCGGCGCATCGGCCCCGGCGTCACCCGTTGCGTCCCCGGCCAGGGGTTCGCCCTTGGGCGTATCGCTCACCGGGGTTTGTGGAAGCTGCGGAAACTGCGGCAGTTGGGGCAGTTCGGACTGTTCGCCGCGTTTCGCGTCGCCCTTCGGCGGCTTCTGCGCCTGTTGCGGGGCCTGCGCCTTCTTCTCGCCGCGCTCGGTCACGGCGGGCTTGCGCGCCTCGTCGCCGGACGGCTTCATGGGCGAGCCGAACACGAACAGCAGCATCACCAGCAGCGTGGCGGCCACGCAGATGGCCAGCACGGCCCGCGCCACCAGCGGCGTCAGGGTGGGCTTGCCGCGCTTGCCGCCGGAGCGCGGGCGGCTGCCCGATCCTCCTGACGCCGGACCCGAAGACTTGCCCGATTTGCCCGATGCGGCGGGCTTGCGGCCCTTGCCCCCCTTGGCGTCATCCTTGCGGGGGGGCTTCTTTCCGGGGCTTTTCTCCCCTGCCATGCATTCTCCTGCATCATGTCCGGCCCGC
>JALHHV010000046.1:1935-10226 GCA_022837365.1 Desulfovibrio sp.
ATGTCCTTGAGGCGGGGCAGGCGCTTCACGAACTGCAACGCCATGCGCAGCTGGTTGTCCTTTTCCAGGGCCTGCTTCACGTCGTCCGCACGGGTGGCGGGGCGCGCATCCTTGCCCGAAGCGCCGTTCTCGAGGTGCCGGTTGAGGTCCTTTTCGCGCACCATGTTCAGGCGGTGGGCCTTTTCCTCTTCGCGCGGCAGTTCGAAGGGCACCTCGAAGTCGGGCTCGACGCCTTCCGCCTGGATGGAGCGGCCGTTGGGCGTGTAGTACAGGGCCACGGTCAGCTTCAGGCCCGCGCCGTCGGACAGCGGGATGACGTTCTGCACCGAGCCCTTGCCGAAGGTGCGTTCGCCCAGGATGAGCGCGCGGTTGTGATCGCGCAGGGCGCCGGCCACGATTTCCGAGGCCGAGGCGGAACCGGCGTTGACCAGCACCACCATGGGCACGGCCACGTCGCCGGGCTGGGTCTTGGCGCGGTATTCGCGGCTGGCGTCTTCCATGCGGCCGCGGATGGACACGATGACCCCGTCCTTGAGGAAGGTGTCGGACACGCTCACGGCCTGGTCCAGCAACCCGCCGGGGTTGTTGCGCAGGTCGAGGATGATCCCCTTCATGCCCTTCTTGCCCGCTTCTTTCAGCGCGTCCACCAGTTCGCCGGTGGTGCGTTCGCTGAAGCGGGTCAGGCGCACCCAGTAGTAGCCGTCCTCGAGCATCTTGGACTTGACGCTGATGAGCGGGATGGCGTCGCGCACCAGGCGCACCACTTCGGGGGCCTTGGCGTCGCGGTGCAGGATGGACAGTTCCACCTCGGTGCCCTTGGCGCCCCGGATGCGGCTGACCGCTTCCTGGGTGGTCATGTCCTGGGTGGGCACGCCGTCCACGGCGAGGATGATGTCGCCGCTCTTCAGGCCCGCCTTGTGGGCGGGGGTGTCCTCGATGGGGGCCACCACGATGAGCTGGCCGTTCTCGCTGGAAATCTCGATGCCGATGCCGAAGAATTCGCCGGAGGTGCTTTCCTGCATCTCCTTGAACTCCTCCACCGACAGGAACGTCGAATGGGGGTCCAGCCCTTGCAGCATGCCCTTCACGGCGCCGTTGATCAGGTCCTTGCGGGGCACGTCGCGCACGTAATAGCGCTCCACCAGGTCCAGCACCTGGCTGAAGCGCTTCAGCGAATCGTATTTGCCCTCGTCACTTGCCGCGCCGACGGTACCGGGCACCAGCGCCGACCCGCCGGAAAACGCGAGCACGCCGAGAATGAGCAGCGTGGCCGTCCACAGCGTCACACGCATAACGAATCCTCCGAAAGCCTGAAAAGAGGCTAATTTGCTGAAAGGAGCCACGCATCAGGGTTAATGGCTTTTTGGTGAAAACGCAATTCGAAATAGACTCCGGGGCCATTGGCGTCCGGGTAGAATCCGGCGGTGCCCACCTGCTGGCCGCCGCCCACCTCCTGGCCCAGCCGCAACGGACTCTCGGCCAGGAAGGCGTACAACGTATAGTACGCCTGACCGTGCATCAGGATGACGACGCGGCCGAACCCGCGCATGGTGTCGTTGTGCACCACGCGGCCATAGGCCACGGCGCGCACCGGCTCGCTCTGCCCCACCGAGATGCCCAGCCCGCGCACCGGCGGCTTGGCCTCGGGCGCGTAGCGGCGCACCACCCTGCCCTTGGCGGGCCACGGCAGGCGGCCCTTCTGCTTCTCTATGTCGCCGCGCGACAGGGCCTGCTCCAGCCGGGCGTTCAGGGTCTGGATCATCTCGAACAGGTCGGCCAGTTCGGCCTCGGCGTCCTCGCGCTGCTGGCGCACCGAGGACAGCGACTGGCGGAAGCGCTGCTTGTCCGCCAGCAGCTTGGAACGGTCGGCACCCAGGGCCTCCACCTGCTTGCGCACCTGTTCGGAGAGGGCCTCGCGCCGGGTCAGGGCTTCGGCCATGGCGGTTTCCTGACCGTGCAGTTCCTGCTGGCGCTCCCCGATGACCTTGTAGATTTCCTGCGTCCAGGCGTAGTCGCGCTCCGCCATGCGCCAGTCGGTCAGGTCGCGCGCGCCCACCCCCTTCTGGCGCATGTACAGCGGCCAGAGCAGTTGCAGCAGCCCGGCAAGGGATTCTTCCGTGCGGGACCGCTCGGCGGCCAACCGCTCGTAGGCGGCACGCACGTCGGTGGCGGCGGCCTCCAGTTGGGCCAATTCCTGCTCCTGGCGGGCCACCTTGGCCTCCAGCGCGGTGATGCGGTCCTCGGCCATGGCCAGGTCGGTGTTCAGGGCGCGTTCCTGCACCGAAAGCCTGGTGATGCTCTCCTGCCGGGCGCGCAGGCGGGCCTGCTGGGCCTCCAGCGCCTTGCGGATGTCCTCTTCCGTGGTCAACTGGCCCACGGGCGCGGCCTTGCCGCGCGCTTCCTGGCGCCGGGGTTGGCCGCCCTTGCCGCCCTTGGTTGGTGGCGCGGTCGCGTCGCCATCAGCATCCGGACCAGGCTTGAGCGGCCCCGCCTTGCCGATGGAGCCGGAGGTGGCGGCCAGGGAAGATTCCGGCCGCGCGGCCAGCCATCCGACCAGCGTGAGGGCCAGCGTCAGGACCAGCGTGAGGGCCAGGCACAGCAGGCGGCGCAGCGCCACGCGTGCGGGACCGGCGCGGCGCATGCCCGCAGAGGGGGCGAGGCCGGAACCCCACGACGGAAACCGCACCGGCCGCATGGCTCAGGCCACCCCGCCGTCGAGGAAGGAGCACAGGGGGCAGTCGGCGCAGCGCGGCGCGCGGGCGCGGCACCAGTCCTTGGCCACCCGCACGATGAGGGCGTGGTATTCGTTGTAGAAGTCCACGTCGGGGTCCAGCACGTCCATGAACACGTCGCGCAGGTCGTGGTAGGGGATGTCTTCCGGCACCATGGCGTGGCGGTGCAGGATGCGCCGGGTGTAGGCGTCCACCACGAAGGTGGGCAGGCCCACGGCATACAGCAGCACGGAATCCGCCGTTTCCGGCCCGATGCCCGACACGCCGAGCAGCCGGGGACGCAGGTCGTGCAACTCCTGCCGGGCCAGCACGCCGAAGTCGAAGCCGCAGGCATCGTCCAGAAAACGCAGCAGGTTGCGCAGGCGCACCGCCTTCAGCCGGAAGAACCCCGCCGGGCGGATCAGTTCGGACAACTCCGCCTCGGGCAGGGCCAGCAGGGTCTGGCCATCGGCCAGCGCCCCGGCTTCCCGCAGGCGATGGATGGCCTTTTCCACGTTGGTCCACGCGGTGTTCTGGGTCAGCACCGCGCCCACGCAAATCTCCAGCGGCGTTTCGCCCGGCCACCAGCCGCTGGGGCCCAGCCGGGCGTGCATGGCCGCGTACATCTCGCGCAACAGGCGTTCCCGTTTCCCTCGCATAGGCCGACACCCTAGCGTCATCGCGCATGCGCCGCAACCGGCGGCATTCGTCGGGTCGGGGGCGAACTACGTGGGCAGTTTTTTTGTATGCCTCCGGCGGGCAAGGGGCTTCGCGCGCTGCGATCGCCATCCGTAATGCTCGAAGACTCGCATAACGGCTGCCGTCCCCTGCACCCCCTTTCAAAAAAGACACGCTTTTTCCCAATGAAAACACCGCCTCGCTCATTGAGCAACGCGGTGTTGACGACAAGCCCCAAATAAAAAGTTTTGGGGGGAGGGGTCCGGGGAGGGAGACCTTTTTCAAAAGGTCCCCTCCCCGGTACTTCTTTACTTTCCTGAATCTTCTCTCCCCTACTCCCAGATCAGTGCGGCCCACTCGCCTTCCACGCGGCGGCGTGCGGGGGGCATGCCGAGGCTGGTGTAGGCGGCTTCCACGCCATCGGCCTGCACGGCGAGCAGTCCGGAGAGCACGAGGCACCCGTTGGGGGCCAACAGGGCGAGGATGTCGGGGGCGAGGTCTTTCAGGGGCTGGGCGAGGATGTTGGCGAGCACCACGTCGTAGCGTTCGCCCTGAGCGGCTTCGGTGCTGCCGAGGCGCACGTCGATGGCGGGGGCCACGGCGTTGATGACGCGGTTTTCCTCGGCGTTTTCCACGGCCAGCATGTCGATGTCGGTGGCCACGCCGGTCAGGCCCAGCTTGGCGCAGCCGATGGCGAGGATGCCGGAGCCGGTGCCCAGGTCGAGAAAGCGCAGGCCCGCGCGCACCCGGCCGGAGGCGGCAAGCTCGGAGACGGCGCCGAGACACAGGGCGGTGGTGGGATGGTGGCCGGTGCCGAAGGCGGTCTTGGGCTCGATGACGATGGGGATGCGGTCGTGCAGGTCCACGGTGTCCACCATCCACGGGGCGATGACCATGAAGTGCGACCCGCACTCCACGGGCGTGAAGAAGTCGCGCCAAGCCAGGGTCCAGTCGGTGTCGGGCACGGAATCGCGGGTCACCTCGGCGCGCGGCAGTCCGGCGCGCAGGGTGGCCAGAAGCTGCTCGCAGAAGGCGGGGTTGTCGGTGTGCACGCGCAGACGCACGGAGCCGTCGGGCAGGCTTTCCTCTTCCCAGCCGAAGGGCACGGCAAGGGCCAGCACGCCGTCGGCGATTTCGAGGTCTTCGGGACAATCGGCGGGAATGACGATGCTGATGCGGATGAGGTCGGACACGGGGCTACCTTGCCTGGTACCGGGCCATCTGCCGCTCCAGCCGGCGGCTGGCTGCGGTCAGGGTCCAGCAGACGATGAAGTACAGCACGGCGATGGTGAAGAAGAGTTCGGCCGGAGCGGTCAGCTCGCGGTTGTTGATCTGGGTGGCCGTGCGGGTGAGCTCGGAAACGCCGATGATGTAGGCGAGCGAGGTGTCCTTGGTCAAGCTGACGAACTGGTTCACGAACGAGGGAATCATGTTGCGCAGGGCCTGCGGCAGGATGACGTAGACCATGGCCTGGGTCTTGGAAAGCCCGGTGCCGCGCGCGGCCTCCATCTGGCCGTACGGCAGGGCCAGCACCCCGGCGCGCACGATCTCGGCGATGTAGGCGCCGGTGAACACGATGAAGGCGACGAGGGCGCTTTCCGCCTCGGGCAGGGTGTGACCGAGCACGATGGGCGCGAGGAAGTAGAACCAGAAGATCAGCATCAGCAGCGGAATGCCGCGGATGACCTCGACGTAGATGACGGCGGGCAGGCGCAGCCACCAGCGCTCGGACAGGCGCAGCAGGCCGAAGCCGAGGCCCAGCCAGAACGCCCCGAAGATGCCGCCGATGGCCAGCATCACGCTCATGGCAAGACCGCCCAGCGGCCCTTGCGGCCACGAGCCCACGAGCAGGTAATCGAAATTTCTCCAGACGACGTCCCACTGCACGCCGGTTGCTCCTTACGACTGATTCTGAAACCGTGGCGGCGCCTGTTGCCCGATGGTGTCCGGGGTCACGCGGCGCCGCCGCGCGAAAAGACCGGGCCGCCGTGGCGGCGCGGGGTGCGTCAGTACTTGATGGTCCGCAGGAAGTGCCTGTTGTACTGGGTGATGCTGAACGACACCAGCAGCGAGATGGCGAGGTAGATCAGCGTGCTGACCGTGAACGCCTCGAACCCGTGGAAGGTGTACGATTCGATCTGGCGGGCCATGTAGGTAAGTTCCATGACCCCGATGGTCATGCACAGCGACGAGTTCTTGAACAGGTTCAGCGCCTGCGAGATCAGCGGCGGCACGATGATGCGGAAGGCCTGCGGCAGGACCACGTAGCGCATGGCCTGCAGGAAGGTGAGGCCGCAGGCGCGCGAGGCTTCCAACTGCGTGCGCGGAATGGAGAAGATGCCCGAGCGGATCTCTTCGGCGATGAACGCGGCGGTGTACACCGCAAGGGCGATGACCCCGGCCGCGAATTCGAAATTCTGCTTGTACAGCCACTGGTTGACGGCGGCGGGCAACACCGCGTCGGACCCGAAGTACCAGAAGAATATCTGGACCAGCAGCGGCGTGTTGCGGAAGAACTCGGTGAACCCGGCGCTGAACCACACCAGCGGGCGCACCCCGGAAAGGCGCATCACCGCGATGAGCGTGCCGAGCGCCATGGCGAGCACCAGCGAGATGGCGGAAATCTGGCAGGTGACCACGACGCCGTCGATGATCCACTGCAGGTATTCGCCGGAGAGGACGAGTTTCCAGTCGAAGTTGTACTGCAAGACGTTATCCGCGTGAAAACGGGGGGCGCGGCGATGGCGCCGCGTCCCCCGTCGGGTTGGTGCGTGCTAGTAGGGCCAGGTTTCCATCTTCCAGGTGAGCGGCAGGTAGTACTTGGTGTCCTTGCCGAACCACTTGTCGTAGATCTTCATGTAGTCGCCGGTGTTCCACAGGTCCACCAGGGTGCGGTTGACGAGATCGCGGAACTTGGAATCGTTTTCGGCAAGGCCCAGGCCGTAAGGCTCGGCGGCGATGTAGTCGCCCACGATTTCCCACTTCTCGGGCTCGGGGTCGGAGTTGCGCAGGCCGAGCAGGATGGTGGAGTCGGTGGTGACGGCTTCGGCCTTGCCCTGCTTCAGGGCCAGGAACGCCTGCGGGTACTCGTCGAAGGAGATCACGGTGGCGTCGGGCTGGGCGGCCTTGATGTTCTTTTCAGAGGTGGAGCCCTTGGCGGTGGCGACCTTCTTGCCCTTGAGGTCGGCCGCGCTCTTCACGCCGCCGCCCTTCTTCACCAGCAGCTTCTGGCCGTCCATGAAGTAGGTGATGGAGAAGTCGATGACGTCGTCACGCTCGAACTTGTGGGTCATGGTGGCGGCCACCATGTCCACGGAGCCCTGGGTCAGCATGGGGATGCGGGTGGCGCTGGTGACGGTTTTCAGTTCCAGCTTCACGCCCAGCTTGTCGGCGACGGCCTTGCAGATGTCGATGTCGAAGCCGACGACCTGCTTGCTCTGCTCGTCGATGAACCCGAAGGGCACGGTGGAGTCCTTGACGCCGCAGACGAGCGCGCCGCGGGCCTTGATGTCCTCGATCTTGCCCGCGTGGGCGATGGTGCCGGAAAGCACCACGCACAGGGCCACGGCCAGTAGCACAAGACGCTTCATGAGAGTTCTCCCTGCTGATGCGGTTCGGGGGGCCGCAGGCCCCCGGGATGGGCGTTCGTCCGTCGTCCGAACCCGGCGTGCCGCATGCGCGGCTGTCGGGGGTGTCGCGTGTCGTGCCCGAGGCGCGTTCGCGCCGCCCGGCTGGGGGACTGCCGACGCCGGGGCGCCGACAGGCAGTGCTACAGGATTTCCCGCAAAAACGCCTGGGTGCGCTCGTGCCGGGGATTGGAAAAGAAGACGTCCGGCGGGGCCTCTTCGATCACCTTGCCCCCGTCCATGAAGACGACCCTGTCCGCCACCTCGCGCGCGAAGCCCATTTCGTGGGTCACGCAGAGCATGGTCATGCCCGCGCGGGCCAGGTCCTTCATGGCGTTGAGCACTTCGTTGATCATTTCGGGGTCGAGCGCGCTGGTGGGCTCGTCGAACAGCATGACCTTGGGCTGCATGGCCAGGGCGCGGGCGATGGCCACGCGCTGCTGCTGGCCGCCGGAAAGTTCCACGGGATACTTGCGGGCCTGGTCGTGGATGCCCACGCGCTCCAGCAGTTCCATGGCGATGGATTCCGCCTTGGCCTTCTGCATCTTGCGCACCTTGGTGGGGGCCAGGGTCACGTTGTGCAGCACGGAAAGATGCGGGTACAGGTTGAACTGCTGGAAGACGATGCCCACCTCGGTGCGCAGTTCGTTCACGTCCACGCTCTTGTCGTGGATGCTCCTGCCTTCGAGCAGGATCTGCCCCTTCTGGATGGGTTCCAGCCGGTTCAGACACCGGATGAAGGAGCTCTTGCCAGAGCCGGAGGGGCCACAGATGACCAGCACCTCGCCCTTCTCCACCTTCTGGGTGATGCCCTTGAGCACGTGGAACTCGCCGTACCACTTGTGCACGTCGTGGAATTCGATCATCGCCATGCGCGGCCGTCCGTATCCTGTACCGGCGATGGCGCGGGCCGCCGCCGTCTTTTTACCAGATTGTCGAAGATGCGCCCCGCGCCGCGGGGCGATGCACCGCCAGGGGGCGGCCCCGGACGGTGCGGCGGGCACCCGTGCGCGACGCAACCCCGCACGGGCGGACGGTCACCGTCCGCCGCCACTGGCCGCTGCACCGCGAAAGCCGTACTGCCGACACGGGAAAGCCACCGCATCGGCCGCCGGAAGTGCCACACGTTTCTACAGGCGTGTTGCGGTGTTGTAGCGGACGGTTTGAAGCGCTGTCAAGCGAAATCATTAACAAAAACGTAAACAGCCAATGCCGGCGGGGGATTGCGGGAACATTCCTCCATTCCACGTCCGGGGTGTCCGCCTGCCCGGGCCGG
>JALHHV010000047.1 GCA_022837365.1 Desulfovibrio sp.
AAGGTGGAGGTGGTTCCCGTAAAGCCCTGCGCCACGCAGAAGCATCTTTCCATGGCCTACACCCCCGGCGTCGCCGAGGTGTGCCGGGCCATCCACGCCGACGTGGCGCTGGGCTACGACTACACCAACAAGGGCAACTTGGTGGCGGTGGTCAGCAACGGCACGGCGGTGCTGGGGCTCGGCAACATCGGGCCGCTGGCGGGCAAGCCGGTCATGGAAGGCAAGGGGGTGCTGTTCAAGATCTTCGCGGACGTGGACGTGTACGACCTGTCCATCGACCAGAAGGACCCCAAGAAGATCATCGAATTCGTGAAGATGCTGGAGCCCACCTTCGGCGGCATCAACCTTGAGGACATCAAGGCGCCGGAGTGCTTCGAGATCGAGCGGACGCTTATCGAGCAGATGGACATACCGGTGTTCCACGACGATCAGCACGGCACGGCCATCATTTCGGGCGCGGGTCTCATCGCCGCGCTGGAGATGACCGACCGCCAGCCGCAGGACGTGAAGCTGGTGATCAGCGGCGCGGGGGCCGCGGCCATCGCCTGCACCAGGTTCTTCGAATCGCTCGGCGTGCGGCGCGGGAACGTGTTCATGTTCGACTCGCGCGGGCTCATCCACAAGGGTCGCGCCGACCTGAACGCCCAGAAGCTGGAATTCGCGCAGGAACGCGACCACGGCAGCCTGGCCGACGTCATGCGCGGCGCCGACTGCTTCCTGGGGCTGTCCGTGGGCGGCATGGTCACCCAGGACATGGTGCGCTCCATGGCGCCGAACCCCATCATCTTCGCCTGCGCCAACCCCGACCCGGAAATTTCCTACGAGGACGCCAGGGCCGCGCGCGCCGACGTGATCATGGCCACGGGCCGTTCCGACTACCCCAACCAGATCAACAACGTGCTGGGCTTCCCGTTCATCTTCCGGGGCGCGTTGGACACCCGCGCCACCGCCATCAACGAGGAGATGAAGCTGGCCGCCGCCCGCGCCCTGGCCGCCCTGGCGCGCGAACCCGTGCCCGCCGACGTGCTGGCCGCCTACGGCCTTTCGGAGCTGGCGTACGGGGTGGACTACATCATCCCCAAGGCGCTGGACCCGCGCGTCATCGAATGGGTGGCCCCGGCCGTGGCCGAAGCCGCCATGCGCACCGGCGTGGCGCGTCGCCAACTGGACCTGGCCGCCTACAAGGTGGAACTGCGCGAACGCATGCAGGCCGCGCGCGCCCGCATCGGGCAGTTTATCGATACGTATGGCCTGGACTTCTAGTTTGGTACTGCAAACCGTCCTTTTGCCCGCTGGCGTCGTCAAACGTCGCCTGCCATGGCTTTGCTGTCCTTATCCGTAAGACTCGCGCTGTGCGCTCGCCTAACGGCTGAGGCTCGGTCGAATACGATAAGAGTACGCTCTGCGGTCGCCATCCGTAATGCTCGAAGACTCGCAGAACGGCTGCCGCGCTTTGCGGTCCTCATCCGTAAGACTCGCGCTGCGCGCTTGCCTAACGGCTGAGGCACTCCCTCATGGCAGGCTAGTTTTCCTCGCCAGCGAACAAAAATCCTGGTTTGCACGCGCCCGGTAACGCCAAGGGCGCTTGGGAGGAGGCATTGCACGCCTCTCCGGTCAAAGTATTATTTGCTGGGCACCGGCGGCTTTATGCCGCCGGTGCCGTTGCGTGGACGCATCCGGTGCCTTATTTCCCAAGAATTGCTACGCCGCCGGAGAGGCGCGTGATGGAGGTGTGACGTGGACATTCGCTTTCAGGTGGGCGGACCTGCCCAGTGGCGCGCGGATGCGGTGATCGTGTTCCTGTTCGAGGGCGAGGCCCTGTCGGACGGGGCGCCAGAACTGCTGGAGGCGGCGCCGTGGCTGGGCATTGCCCCGGCGGTGCGTGATTTCAGGGGCAAGAAGGACGAGGTCGCCGTGTTCCACGGGCACCCGGACCTGGCCGTGCCGCGCGTGATCGCGGCGGGGCTGGGCAAGCGCGAGGCGTTCGCGGCCACGGCTCCGGCCGGGCTGCGCGCGGCGGCGGGCGCGGCCCTGCGCCGCTGCCGAGAACTGAAGATCGAGACGGTGGGCCTGGACGCTTCGTCCTTGGCTCGTTTTGACGCGCCGTCCCTTGCCTTGGTGGCTGCCGCTGCGGCGGGAGAGGGCGGCACCCCGCCCTGGTCCCCATTCGAAGAGGCCGTGTGCGGCGCGCTGCTGGGCCTGTACCGCTATGACCGCTTCAAGACCAACGGTACTGGCAACGGCGGGAATGGCGGCCCCGAAGCCGGAGAAGACGCCCGGTTCGAGCCGCGCTGGCTGGCCCTGCTGTGCGCCGAAGCCTCTGTGCCGGACGACCTGCACGCCGCCGCCCGCAGGGGCGAGGCGGCCGCCGCCGGGGTGGCCCTGGCGCGCGACCTGGTCAACGGCCCGCCCAACTTCGTCACCCCCGGCCATCTGGCCGGACAGGCAGAGGCCATCGCGAAGAAATACGGCATGCGGGCCCGTTCGCTGGGCCGCGTCGAACTGGTGGAGATGGGCATGGGGGCCTTTGCCTCGGTGTTCCGTGGCGCGGAGGAGGAGCCCCGGCTGGTGGTCATCGAGCATGCCCCCAAGGGCACCGAGGACCAGAAACCGCTGGTGTTCGTGGGCAAGGGCATCACCTTCGACACGGGCGGCATCAGCCTGAAGCCCGCCGCCAAGATGCACGAGATGAAGGGCGACATGGCGGGCGCGGCGGCCATCCTGGGGCTGTTCGAGGCGCTGGGCCGCTCCGACGTGCCCCGCCGGGTGGTGGGCATCATGCCCTGCACCGAGAACATGCCCGACGGCCGGGCCACCCGTCCCGGCGACATCGTGACCACCCTGTCCGGCAAGACGGTGGAGATCATCAACACCGACGCCGAAGGGCGGCTGGTGCTGTGCGACGCCCTGACCTGGGCCCAGCGCGAATACGCCCCCGAGGTGGTGCCTGACCGGGGCCTGCGTGGTGGCGCTGGGCACCGACGTGGCGGCGGTGTTCGCCAACGACGATGCGCTGTCGGGGCGCATCCGCGGGGTGGGCGACGTGGTGGGCGACCGCTTCTGGCCCCTGCCGCTGTGGGACATGTTCTTCGAAAACCTGAAGAGCGACGTGGCCGACATGGCCAACGTGGGTCCGCGCGAGGGCGGGGCCGTCAACGCGGCGCTGTTCCTGAAGCAGTTCGTGGACAAGGGGGTGCGCTGGGCGCACCTGGACATCGCGGGCCCGGCCTACACCGCCAAGAAGACATCCACCTGCCCCGGCGGCGGCACCGGCTTTGCGGTGCGCACGCTGCTGGAACTTGCGCGCGGCGGCGTGTAAGGGCTGCATCCGGGAATACCGGGATACGGAAAACGCCAGCGGGCCGCGAGGGGAAACCTTCGCGGCCCGCGTTCGTTGCGTGGGGCAGGGGGCGTGCCCGGCAGGCGCCGGGGAAATATCCGAAGGAGGCCCTACGCCTCTTCCTCGTCCAGCAGCAACCCCTCGGGCAGGAAGATGTCGGGCACCTCGCCCGCGAACACCCGGTTGCGGCCCTGTTCCTTGGCCAGGTACAGCTTCTGGTCGGCCTTGCGGATGTGGTAGTCGATGTCGCCTTCCGGGCCGCAGGTGTGCACCCCGAAGGACAGGGTCACGCCGACCGGGATGCCGTGGTACGAGTATTCCGTCTGTTCGATGAGGCCGCGCAGTTTTTCGGACAGCCGGGCGGCCCCGGCCTCGTCGGTTTCCGGCAACAGCAGCAGGAATTCCTCGCCGCCCCAGCGACAGATGGTGTCCTGGTGGCGCAGGTTGTCGTGCAGCAGCCCGGCCACCGATTGCAGCACCTGGTCGCCGCACTGGTGGCCGTAACAGTCGTTCACCGACTTGAAGTGGTCGATGTCGCAGATGGCGATGGACAGCGGCCTGCCGGTGCGTCGGGCGCGCACCTGCTCGTATTCCAGCCGTTCGCACAGGGCGCGGCGGTTGGCGAGGCCGGTCAGTTCGTCGGTGCGGGCGCTTTCGGCCAGTTGCTGGGTCAGCAGGATGAGCAGGCGCTGGGTGTGGCGGCGGGTGTATTCGGCAAGCCCCGCGAAGATGCCGCAACACAGCAGGGCCACCATGTAGCGGATGCGGAAGGCCTGCGAGTAGTCGGCGTACAGGAAGGGATCGCCCGGCAGGAACAGGATGGCGCCCACCCCCAGCAGCAGGGAGGCCATCAGCAGGATGCCGATGGACAGGCCGAAGGTCAGCATGACCACGGGCGGAAAGATGAACAGCCACACGAAGCCGCTGCCTTCCACCCCGCCGTGGGCCACCAGGTACAGCGACAGGCAGAACAGCACCAGCACCAGCGCGGTGCTGGGCAGCACGTGACGCCCGGTGCGGCGCACCCAGAACAGCCCGAACAGGGCCAGGCCCAGCAGCACCAGCAGGAAGACCATGAAGGTGGTCTGCCCCTGGATGAAGTCCAGTATTCCCATCACCGAGGCGAACAGCGCCGTGACGCCATAGAAAAGGTTCGCCACTCCGGTGACGCGTGCGGTCTCCGGGTCGGCGTCTTCCTGCAGGCCATTGGCAAGCAGGGCGTTCACGCAGCGGTGCAGCCTGCTTTTGTCGAGCACTGAAGCCTCTCGTACAGCCATGAGGGCGGACAAAGCCGCGCATGCCCGCAACGCGCCACGGCGCATGCGGCCGGGCGAGGGTCGGGCTGGCTTGTTCCATGCGCGAGGGGAACGCAAGGGCGGTGCCGGGCGGGCCGGATGGCGGCGTCCTCCCCGCACGTTTCCCCGAACGTGCCGCACGCGCGCATACCGGAATGGGACCTGGATACAGCGAAATCGTGAATTCGTGACGGACCGGAACTCCCCCCGGCCTTCGGGCCGGAGCGGCCCCGCTGGCGGACCGGAGCCGACGGCTTCCCCCTTTACGGCGGAATTCGGCCGGGCCTTTAGGGCTTGTCGGATATGGTCTGCACGAAGTACGCCCACGCCATACCACAGCGGCGGCTACCTGTCAGCGGCAAGTCCCGTCTCATGTCATGCCCTACCGCAAAATGGGTAAAAATCCCACCTGGCGCGCGCTCCGTGTCGCGTACGCCCAATGATTGCGGGGTACTGTGACATTCGCGCGAAATGGGGGAAAATACCGTTGACAAGGCCCCCCGCTGTCAATAGAAGGTGCCACTCTTCCCACGCATGCGCACCCTGTCCTGTACGGGCGCGCGGGGGAGGAGAGAGGCTCTGGTCGGCCCGCCCTGGTGGCGTGGCCGTGGCATGCACCTGTAGACGGGGTATGTATGAGGTTCGGGAATTGGCAAGAAACCGTACGCTGCAACAGTGGAGTGTCGACGACTCCGCTGAGCTCTATGGCATCCGCAATTGGGGTGCCGGGTACTTCGATGTCGCCCCGGGTGGCGATGTCGTCGTCTATCCTTTCGGAGACAACCGCGGTCCTGCCGTAAGCATCCCGGAAATCATCCGGGGCATGCGGGAGCGCGGCTATGACATGCCGGTGCTCCTGCGCATCGAGAACATTCTCGATTCCCAGATCACCAGTCTTCACCAATCCTTCCGCAAGGCCATCGGGTCGCTCGGCTACAAGGGCGAATACCGGGGCATCTTTCCCATCAAGGTCAATCAGCAGCAGCAGGTGGTCGAAAAGATCGCCCAGTTCGGTTCGCGCTACCACCACGGGCTCGAGGTGGGCAGCAAGGCCGAACTCATCGCCGCCGTCTCGCAACTGCGCGACCGCGAAGCCTGCCTGGTCTGCAACGGCTACAAGGACGAGGAGTTCATCGACCTCGGCCTGCACGCCGTGCGCATGGGCTACAAGTGTTTCTTCGTGGTCGAGATGGCCAGCGAACTGCCGCTCATTCTCCAGCGCTCCAAATGCCTTGGCGTGCGCCCGCTCATCGGCGTGCGCGCCAAGCTGTCCGTGAAGGCGGGCGGCCACTGGACCGACTCGGGCGGCGAGCGGTCCACCTTTGGCCTGACCACGGCGCAGATCGTGGACGTGGTGGACCTGCTGAAAGACAACGGGATGCTCGACTGCTTCCAGCTGCTGCACTACCACCTGGGCTCGCAGGTCCCGAACATCCGCGACATCCGCGCCGCCGTCATGGAAGCCTGCCGCATCTACGGCGGGCTGGTGGCCGAGGGCGCGGCCATGGGCTACCTGGACCTTGGCGGCGGCCTTGCCGTGGACTACGACGGCTCGCACACCAACTACGTGAGCAGCCGCAACTACACCCTCGACGAATACTGCGCGGACATCATCGAGGCGGTGATGAACATCCTCGACGAGGAAGGCATCGCCCATCCGCACATCGTCACCGAATCGGGCCGCGCCACCGTGGCCTACTACTCCATGCTGCTGTTCAACATCCTGGACGTGAGCCGCGTGGAGATCGGCAACCTGCCCGACATCCTGCCCGACGACTGCCCCGAGCCTGTGCGCAACATGCGCGAGGCGCTCGCCGGGCTGACCCTGCGCAACCTTCAGGAATGCTACAACGACGCCGTGTACTACCGCGACGAAGTGCGCCAGCAGTTCCTGACCGGGCGCATCACCCTGCGCGAACGCACCCTTGGCGAGCGCTACTTCTGGGCCATCATGAAGCGCATCGCCCAGGAGAAGCAGAAGCTGAAGCACGTGCCCAAGGACCTTGCCGAGATAGACGTGGCCCTGGCCGACATCTACTACGGCAACTTCAGCGTGTTCCAGTCGCTGCCCGACTCGTGGGCCATCGACCAGCTGTTCCCGGTGGTGCCCCTGCACCGCCTGAACGAGCTGCCCTCGCGGCAGGGCATCCTGTCCGACATCACCTGCGACAGCGACGGCCGCATCGACCACTTCATCGACCCGCAGGGCGTGAAGGGCACCCTTGACCTGCACCCCCTGCGGGACGGCGAGGAATACTACCTCGGCGTGTTCCTGGTGGGGGCGTACCAGGAAACCCTGGGCGACCTGCACAACCTGCTGGGCGACACGAACGTGGTCTCGGTGCGCGTGCACGAGGACGGCAGCTACGAATTCGTGCGCGAACTGCGCGGCGATTCGGTGGCCGACATCCTGTCGTACGTGGAATACGACCCCCGGCGCATCATCGAGGACATCCGCGAGGCGGCCGAACAGGCCGTGCGCGAGGGGCGCATCACCCCCTCGGACCGGTACCGGGTCATGCAGGCGTATGAGGATGGGCTTCGCGGGTACACTTACTTCGAACGCTAGGCACCAGCGCCGACAGGCGATTTCGCCCGCTGGCGGACCGACCCGAAGGGCGCGTAGCGTGGCCGTTAGGCGAGCTTGCGAGCCTTACGGACATCGAGAGCAACGCTGTCAGGCGGCGGGCCGCATATCGGTCACGTACCAAAGAGCGCGCTGCGGTCGCCAGCCGTAACACTCGCACAGCTCGTGTAACGGCTGCCGCACGCTCCCTCATGCGGCCCTTGCCTTCCTTGCCAGCGAACGAAATCGCACTGTCGGCGGGAGCAGCGGTGCTTTTGCCAGCGGTTGAAGCTCAAGACTCCTCAGTTCATCGAGCAGGGTACACCGTGGGCATGCCATGCAGTGAACTGCGTGGTATGCGGTAGATACAGGCGACAAGCGGAGCCGCCCTGCATCATGGGGCGGCCGTCGGGGATAACCACAGCAGTGTGGCGCGGCCGCGCGTCCGGCGGGCATGGGTGCATGCCGGGGCGGGCGGGGCGCGCAAAAAGGAGTGCGTCATGGCGCGTGTCCTCATCATCGGCGCTGGCGGCGTGGGCGGCGTGGTCGTCCACAAGTGCGCGCAGGTTCCCTCCGTGTTTTCCGAAATCATGCTGGCGAGCCGCACCAAATCCAAGTGCGACGCCATCGCGGCGGACGTGAAGGCCCGCACCGGGCGCACCATCGAGACGGCCCGTGTGGATGCCGACAACGTGCCCGAACTGGTGGCGCTGATCCGCGCGTACAAGCCGGACATGGTCCTGAACATCGCCCTGCCGTACCAGGACCTGACCATCATGGACGCCTGCCTCGAAACCGGCGTGCATTATCTGGACACGGCCAACTACGAACCGCTGGACGAGGCCAAGTTCGAGTACAAGTGGCAATGGGCCTACCGGGAGCGCTTCGAGAAGGCCGGGCTGATGGCCCTGCTGGGCAGCGGCTTCGACCCCGGCGTGACCAACGTGTTCTGCGCCTACGCCATGAAGCACCTGCTGGACGAGGTGCACGTGCTGGACATCATCGACTGCAACGCGGGCGACCACGGCCACCCCTTCGCCACCAACTTCAACCCGGAAATCAACATCCGCGAAGTGACCGCGCGCGGCCGCTACTGGGAACGGGGCGAATGGGTGGAGACCGACCCCCTGTCGTGGTCCATGAACTACGACTTTCCCGAGGGCATCGGCGCCAAGAAGTGCTACCTGATGTACCACGAGGAACTGGAATCGCTGGTGCTGAACCTCAAGGGCCTGAAGCGCGCCCGGTTCTGGATGACCTTTTCCGACAACTACCTGAACCACCTGAAGGTGCTCGAAAACGTGGGCATGACCCGCATCGACGAGGTGGAGCACGACGGCAAGAAGATCGTGCCCATCCAGTTCCTGCGGGCGCTGCTGCCCGACCCGGCGTCCCTCGGCCCGCGCACCAGGGGCAAGACCTGCATCGGCTGCCTGATGCAGGGGGTGAAGGACGGCAAGCCCAAGACCGTCTACATCTACAACGTGTGCGACCATCAGGAAGCCTACCGCGAGGTGGGTTCGCAGGCCATTTCGTACACCACCGGCGTGCCCGCCATGATCGGGGCCATGATGATGGTGACCGGCAAGTGGACCGGCAAGGGCGTGTTCAACATGGAGCAGCTCGACCCCGACCCGTTCATGGACGCCCTGAACCGGCACGGGTTGCCGTGGGTGGTGGTGGAGAAGTAGGCATTCAGACGCTTTTGCCCTCCGACTGCGTCAGAAAGGTCTTCCGCTTCGGTCACGTACCAAATCCGTACGCTCCCTCAGCGGAAGACCTTTCTTCCTTGCCGGAGAACAAAATCCCTCTGAATGCCGATCGCCTTGGTGCGACGGGTAGAGCGAATTCCGGGGGATCGCGTCAGCGGTTCCCCGATTCTCGTCTTTAAACACATGGTGTTGATGACAGGGCAATTTTCAGAAGAGACTTGCGATATTCTAGAATCTAGAATATGAAATAACCATGAACCTGCTTCCCCAAGATGTTCTCGTCATGCTCAAGCTGTCGGTGGCGCGGCGTACCCGGTGGACCTACGACCAGTTGGGGGTGGCGCTCGGCATGAGCATGTCCATGGTGCACAGTTCCATCAAGCGGGCCACGCAAGCCCGGCTGTACGATGAGAACAGGCGCAGGCCCATGCGCGCCGCGCTGGAAGAGTTTCTGGTGCACGGCGTGAAGTACGCCTTTCCGCCGGACATCGGCACGGTGACGCGCGGGGTGCCGACGGCGTTTGCCGCCCCCGCATTGAAGGGGGAACTCCTGCATGATTCGGGCGCCGAAGCGGTCTATGTCTGGCCGTATCCGGAAGGGGAACATCGGGGAGTGTCCTTGTCGCCGTTGTACAAGTCCGTGCCCGAGGTTGCCCTGCGCAACGCCCGCCTGTACGACGCCCTGAGCCTGCTCGACGCCATCCGCATCGGGCGTGTGCGCGAGCAGCAGCGGGCGGCGGAACTTCTGCAAGGCATGCTGCGGAGCGACGATGCGCCGACTGCGTAACATTGGCCATGTGCTGGACGCCGCGCGCCTGCTGGGCGACCTTGCCGACGAGGTGGCCTTTGTGGGCGGGGCCAGTGTGGCCCTGCTGCTGACCGACCCGGCGGCCCCCGACGTGCGGCCCACGCTGGACGTGGACGTCATCGTCGAGGCCGCCACGCGCCACGCCTACTACCGCATGGCCGACCGTCTGCGGGCACGCGGCTTCGTGGAGGACATGGACGTGGTGTGCCGCTGGCGGCACGGTGAGCTGGCGCTCGACGTCATGCCCACGGACGAGGCCATCCTCGGTTTTTCCAATCGCTGGTACGCCGATGCGCTGCGCCATGCCGTGTCCATGACCGTGGACGGCGTGCCCTTGCGGGTGGCCGCCCCGGCGTATTTCCTGGCCACCAAGCTGGAAGCCTTCCGGGGGCGTGGCAACGGCGATTACATGACCAGCCACGACATGGAAGACATGGTGGCCGTGCTGGACGGACGACCGGACATTACGGATGATGTGACGGCAGCGGACGCCGCCGTGCGCGGGTATCTTGCCGCGGCCTTCGCCGCGCTGCTGGCCGATGAGGACTTTCTGGACGCCTTGCCCGGCTACCTGCCGTCCGACCCGGCCAGCCAGGGGCGCGTTCCGCTGCTCATGGCGCGCATGCGCGCCATCGCCACGGGCGGGGCCTAACCGCTTTCCGGTTTCCGAACTGCCGACAGCGCACCCGCATTCCGCTTTCGCAAGGAGCATACCCGGATGATGGACGAAGCCTATCTCGCCAAGCTCGACCCCAGCCGCTTCCCGTCGCCGTGCTTCGTGGTGGACGAGGCGCGCATCGCGGCCAACGCCGCCATTCTGGACACGGTGCAGCGCCGCACCGGGGCCAAGGTGCTGCTGGCGCTGAAGGGCTTCGCCATGTGGAGCCTGTTCCCGCTGCTGTCGCGCGCGCACGGCGGGGTGCTGCACGGCACCTGCGCCAGTTCGCCGCACGAGGCGCGGCTGGGCCGCGAGGAATTCGGGGGCGAGGTGCACGCCTTTGCCGCCGGGTACAGCGACGCGGACATGGCCGAACTGGTGACCCTGGCCGACCATCTGGTGTTCAACTCGTTCGCCCAGTGGCACAGGTTCCGCCGGGCGGTGGCGGCGGCCGGGCGGCCCATCGAGTGCGGCATCCGCATCAACCCGGAGCACTCGGAAGGGGCCGTGGCCATCTACAACCCGTGTTCGCCGGGCTCGCGCCTGGGGGTGCGGCCGCACCACTTCGAGGCCGCCCTGGCCGAGGCGGCGGCACGCGGCGACGACGCGCTGGACGGCATCTCGGGCCTGCACTTCCACACCCTGTGCGAGCAGGACGCCGACGCGCTGGACCGCACCCTGGACGCGGTGGAGGCCAGGTTCGGCGCGCATCTCGGCCGCATG
>JALHHV010000496.1 GCA_022837365.1 Desulfovibrio sp.
ATCAGCAGCGTGCCGCCAGCCGGGTCGATGAGGCCTTCATCCTCGATGGTCGCCAGCGGGGTCACGCCGAAGGTGCCGGTGCCCAGCGGGTCAAGGCGGTCCACGCCGCCGATGAGGTCGCCGGCGTTGTCGTCGTAGTCGCCCACGCCGCCGCTGCCCGCGGCCGCGCCCGCGCCGGGACCGGCGGCGGGCAGCAGGTCTTCGCGCAGGGCCGCGAGAAACGCGTCGCCCGGCAGCGTCTGGCCGTCTTCAAGGTTGAAGGCGGGCAGCTGGTTGGATTCGAACAGGCCGAAGAAGTTGGAAAGGACGATGCGGCCGCCGTTCTCGAACAGGAACACGAGATCCTGGCCGGACTGCTCCAGTTGCGCCGCTTCGGACGGGAAGCCCATGTCCAGCGCCGCACCAGCGATGTTGTCGATGACGATCTGCTGGTTTGCCTGCGGCTCGGTCAGCTGGATGTGGCGGGCCGCCGATGCGGCGCCTGCGGTGGTGGTGTTCTGCGTAACCATGGCTATCTCCCCATGTTGGCGAAGGCGCGCTGCGCACTCCGACCTTGCGTTGTGCGGGAATGCCGTTCGGAATCCGATTCCGGGCGCGCCCCGCCTGCGTTCAGCCTGTTATCCGGTGTGCCGCGTTTCCGTCCGGCTTTTCCGGAATCCCCGAATCCAACCGTAAATTCGTTTCGGGACTGGCCTGCCATTCATGTTTTATTCAGGAATGCCAAGCTGTTTTCATTTCCCTTCATGCCCGCTCCCCACAATCCGGCCGTGTCCGGACAAGCCGGATTCGGGAGTGCGACTAACGACTGTTTTGCAACGGCGATGCCAACCTGATTAGTCCTGTATTACAGGCGTATTACGATGACATTCCGATGCGCCGCATCCGGATTGCCCGGATAAGGCAGATGCACCGGACGAGGGGGATGAGGGGGGGCGAAGGGGCGCGGCGAGGCCGCTTGACAGCCTCGCCGCGCCAAGCCTATCCATCTCCATTCAGGTGTCCCTGGGACTTGATAGGGAATCCCGTGCGAATCGGGAGCGGACCCGCCGCCGTAAGCCCGCTGGAACGCCTGCTCCCCCGAGCGCCACTGGACCATGGTCCGGGAAGGCCGGAGCAGGCCGGGCAAGCCGGAAGACCTGCCTGACGCGTCATCGGCCATGCCCGGAAGGCAACGGGGCTTTTGCCCTTCCGGGACCGGCGGCCACGTTCCGCGCGCCCGCGCACCCCATTCCGTCGCGCCGCGCCCGGCATATCCGCCGGGTCCGCCGGACCGCCAATTGCCCGCCTGCCTCTTCGGAGGTCCCCATGCTTCACGTGCCTGCCGGCATGCCCGCCACGCGGCGGGATGCCCTTTCGCGCGCCCTTGCGACGCCCCCCCTCTCCCGCATCCTGCCCCTGCCGCTGCCCCTGTCGCTGCTGGCCGCCCTGCTGCTGGCCCTGTGCCTGTCCCTGCCCGGCAGCGCCCTGGCCGGGCACGGCGGCGAAGCCGCCCGCAAGGACGGCATCCTGCTGGTGGCCTTCGGCACCACGGTGGAAGAAGCCCGGCCCGCGCTGGACAACATCGAACGGCTGGTGCGCGCCGCCCATCCCGACGCCGAAATCCGCTGGGCGTGGTCGGCCCGCAAGGCCCGCGCCTCGCTGATCAGCGAAGGCAAGCCCGCCGCCTCGCCCCAGCAGGCCCTGGCCGACATGGCCGAGGAAGGCTTCACCCACGTGGCCGTGCAGTCGTTCCACACCATCACCGGCAAGGGCTGCCCAAGGGGCTGACCCGCATCGCCGTGGGCCTGCCGCTGCTGGCTTCCACCGACGACGCCGAATCCCTGGCCGTGGCCCTGAAGTCGCTGCTGCCCAAGGAGCGCAAGCCCGGCGAGGCCGTGGTGTTCCTGGGCCACGGCAACCCGCACCACCCCGCCGCGCTGAGCTACCCGGCCATGCAGTTCTACCTGACCAAGGCCGACCCGCTGGCCTTCGTCGGCGTGGTGGAGGGCTCCCCCTCGTTCGACGACGTGGCCAAGGCCCTGGCCGAGCGCAAGGTGCGCACCGCGTGGCTGGTGCCGCTGATGGCCGTGGCGGGCGACCACGCCCGCAACGACATGGCCGGTGACGATCCGGAATCGTGGGCCTCGCAACTGCGCGAGCGGGGCATCACCCCGCGCCCGGTGCTGCGCGGCACCGCCTCGTCCGACGCCGTGGCGGCCATCTGGCTGCGCCACCTGGACGACGCCCTGAAGCAGCTGGACCAACTGGACCGGCCGAACCAGTAATGCACAACGCCACCGCGCCCCGGTCCGCGCCGCATCAGGCGGGGACCGGGGCCGCGCGGCCGCGCCGCGTCCTTCGCAGCATCCTGCTGGCCGCCCTGCTCTGGGCGGCCACGGCGGTGCTGGCCTGCCTGTTCGGGCCGTTCCGCATTCCCGTGGACGACGTGCTGCGCGCGCTGGCCGAACTGGCGCTGCCCGGCGCGCTCACCGGCGGGGCCGACGCCGCGCCCGACGCCACCCACATGCTGGTGGTCACCCGCATCCGCCTGGCCCGAGTCTGTCTGGCCCTGCTGGCGGGCGGCGGGCTGGCCGTGGCGGGCACGGTGTTTCAGGGGGTGCTGCGCAATCCGCTGGCCGACCCGTTCACCCTGGGCGTGTCCGGCGGGGCGGCCTTCGGCGCGTCGCTGGCGCTGACCCTGGGCAT
>JALHHV010000048.1 GCA_022837365.1 Desulfovibrio sp.
GAGTATCTGCATATCAAGTTATCCGAATATTGTTGTGTAGGCGGGTATACACGCAGCCCGCCATGATGTCCAGCGAAAACGGCGACCGATATGGATGGCGCGAAGCGGGCATGGCGCAGCGCCGGCGGCGCGGGCCGGAGCGGAATCCGCCCGGCAGGTTTGTCCGTGTGGCGCCGGGAACAGCAAAACCCGTACCGGGGTGTACCGACGGCTCGGCGCCTTGCGCATCCCGCGTTCCGGCCGCGCTTGACGGAGGCGGTGGCTGCGGGCAAGAGCAGGGTCGGGACGGCCCGCACGCCATGGCGTGGCCTTCACCATCATCGCATGCCGGGAGCCGTATGGACGCGCCGAATGCCGACGACACGCCCGAAACGCCGCCGGGGGAAGCGGATCGCCCCGCCGTGGCGCAGACCCCGCTCCATCCGTTCCATCAGGGGCAGCTGGACGTGTTCTGCGCCGTGTACGCGGTGGTCAACGCCCTGCGCTCCGTCCACCCGGTGGGCATCGGGCAGGCGCGGCGGCTGTTCAACGAGGTGTTGCTGGACCTTGCCCGCGACGCGGACGGGTTGCGCGCCGTGCTGTACAACGCCACCGACCACGACGCGCTGGTGCGGGCCGTACTGGACCGCGCCGGACGCGACGTGGCCGACCTGCGGGTCGTGCGCCCCTTTGCCGGAACCCCGGCCCTGCGCGTGACCGGCCGGGTGGGACCGGACGCCTCGGGGGGGCACCGCCCGCCCGCGCGGAAAACCCACGGCCCGGACGCCGCCGCGCAGCCCACGCCCCGCGTGGTGTGGGAAACCCTGGCCGGATGGCTTGCGGGCGGCCCGGCGCGCGCGGCCGTGCTGCGCTTCCACCGCTACCTGCCGTTCCGGGGCGACCCGGTGGTCTCGCACTGGACGGCGGCCGGGCGGCTGCTGGGGGATACGCTGTTCCTGCACGACTCCAGCCGCGAACCCAACGCCATCCACTTCATGGAGCGGGGCGGCTTCGTCACCGCCCCGGAGCACCTCTGCGACGACCGGCTGCTGCTGGTGGAACCCCGCTGCCTGTACCTGATGGAGGCCGCAGTGTAGGGGCAGTCAATCCAGTTCTTTCTCCTTCAGCCATTGGGACAGCAGATCCGCGACCTGGACATTGTTCAAATCCGAAAAAGGAAAGTGCGTGTTGCCGTCAAGCCCGGCTGCGGGCAGGTGGACGACTGTCACGTCACCGCCATGTCGATTCACGGCTTCCGCCCATTTGTTCGCCATGGAAAAGCAGGCCCGCCAGTAATCCAGGGCCGGGATGTCAGTCGGCTTTTCGGGAATATTGTCACCATAGTAAATGACGATTGGCAGTCGCGTCAGCTTCTTGAAGTCTGCCATGGGAACGCCGAGGGCGCTCAGGGTGGCGAACGTATTTTCGATGGGCGCGGGAACCTCGCCTTCCGGGAACGTAAAGTTGCTGCCGGGCTCGTACGCCACGATAGCCCGTACGCTCGGGCTTTTCATGGCCGTCATCCAGCCTGGGCCGCCGCCCTGCGAATGGGTGACCAGAATGCCGCCGCCGATTTTCGCGTACAACGCGGCCAGGGAATCCGAAACCACCCCGGCGTCGAACGGGCCGGTGTTTGGCGTCATTTGCCGGAAATATTGATTCAGGGTGTCCTTGTTCCTAGGAAATTGGATGCCAGGGAAATATTCCGGCCATACTCCCACCCGGAACTGGGTGAACCACATCTGTTCATCCGGCGTGGGCGTAACGATCTGTTCCACCGTGCTGCGGCCCGCATCGCCGCGCCGTGGCTGGTCGACAAGGTAGGTGCTGAAGCCCCGGCGCAGGAAGATGTTCTGGAACCCTTCGCGCCCGTCCGGGGTGCTTTCCCAGGTTTTGGAGAACTGCCCGGCCCCGTGCAGGAACACCAGCGGATATTTGCGCGCATTTACCGGCTTCTGGTAAAACACATAGGCGTGGTCGCCGTGAAACGTCTGGCCCGTAGGGTCGGCGGGCTTGCGCGGATTGAACGTGCCGGGATTTTCAATAACCGTACCGCCCACGGCAAAACTTCCCTGCTCCTGAACAAGCAGGGGGGGCGGCGCTTCCTCTTGCGCCGCCCTGGCGTCAGCCGCCACAAGAAGTCCTGCCGCAAGCAACAGCCCTGCAAGAAATTGTTTCCTCATCATATCGGATACTCCTGACAGTTATCTTCCATCGGCCGCCTTTCCCGGAAGCGGACGGCATGATTCATTCAGCCTTCCGCACCTGTGCCCGGCACCGCGCCGAATCCATGCCCAGCGGACGGCGGAATCGAAACTTCGTCGCTATTCCCGGCCTTGTCTGGCTAGGTACTGTGCATCGCTTACCTGCTCCATCCACTCCACACTTTTGCCTTCCGCATGCTCTCCTATGGCAAGGTGTGTCATGGCCGCGTCGGGGGCAGCGCCATGCCAGTGCTTGACGCCGGGAGGGCACATCACCACGTCCCCCTGCCGGATAACCTGAACGGGACCGCCCCATTCCTGCGTCAGCCCCGTCCCGAACGTCACAATCAGGGTCTGGCCCAGTGGATGAGTATGCCAGTTTGTGCGGGCGCCCGGTTCAAAGGTGACATACGAGCCATAGGCACGGGCGGGAGCCTGAGTCTGGAAGGCGGGATCAACGCGGACGCTTCCCGTAAAATTCTGGCTTGGAGCCACGGAGGAAGGGCGTGAACCGCCGGGGATGACGATTTGCCCACCGGCAATCTGCTCTTCGGCAGGAGCCGGTGCGGCGAATGCGATTCCCGAAACCAGCAGGCACAATGCAATAAAGGGGATTGAAAATTTTTTCATGGTGTTTTCCATGGCCGACAATCTCCAGTGGATATGTTTGAGCAGTGCCGCACCGGCATTCCGGAACAGCCCGCACACGCTACGTGGACGGAAAAATCCTTTACGGTATCTTGCACGGTACTGCTTTGTTATCGTCAGCAGGAGCAACTACAGATTCTTGCCGTAGAATTCCTTGAGCCTGGAAATGGCCAGCGCAACGTATTCATCGACAAAATACGTCTGGATATGCGTTGCGCCGGGAATCTTGAAAAGCTCCTTGTCTCCGGTTCCCGTAGCCTTCCGGAAAGCGTCTTCCGACATGTACAGGGAGTCTGCCTTCTCACCGGCGATCAGCAGCAGCGGGACATTGATCAGTTCAATCTGGTCGGTGGCGTCCCAACTCATCAGATCCATGAGGCTGCTTGTCGTGTAGCGGAAGGTGGAGTTGGGATGCCGGTGTGTCTGCCCGTAGTAGATCATGCCTTCGCGGTAGAGGTCGGTGGGAATCTTGCGGATGCTTTCGTCCGTCAGGGCGTCAAAATCGACGTTGCCGGAATAGCTGATTTCTCCGGTGGCGATTTCCCTGGCGCGCGCGTCGGAAGCCTCTTGCAGGCGGGTCTGGACGGAATCGAGTTGCGTATTCATGTAGCCGTTCCTTCTCACCTGTCCGGAGTTGAACATGCTCAGGGTCGCAACGGCCTTGAATCGCTTGTCGGATTTGGCGGCGTTCAGCGTATAGCCGCCCCCGCCACAAATCCCCAGCACGCCAAGGCGATTGGCATCCACGCCGGGATAGCTGCTGATGTAGTCGGCCATGCCGTGAATGTCTTCCGTGCGGTAACGGGGCTTGTCGACATTTCTGGGCGTGCCTTCACTGGCCCCCTGATAGGATGCGTCCGCCGCGATGGTGACATAGCCGTTTTCCGCCAGGCGCTGGGCATAGAGACCGGCCACCTGCTCCTTGACGCCGCCATTGGGGTGGGCCACTACCACGGCGGGATACTTTCTGGTGGCGTCATATTCGGCGGGCGTATAGACATTGGCCGCAATCTTGAGGCCGTTCAGCGTATAGGTCACGGGATGTATGTGTACCTTGTTCTTGGCGTTTTCCGTAATGGCCCCCCTGTAGACAAGGCCAAAAGGATTCCTTTCGGCCGCATCAGCGACATCGGCGAAGGCCAGCGCCGATACCATGGCCAGAGTTGTCAAAAACATTTTTTTCATGACTGTCTCCTGTGTTATGTCGCGTTGCTATTTGGATTGCTGCCTGCTTTGCAGGACAGTCTCCAGAAGCCTCCCGGCTCTTTCGGCCTCCGCCTTGCCGACTTTTGCCTCCAGTACAGATACGAACGCCCTCATTTGAGGTTCGGTCAGTCCGACATTCATGCAGACATTCAAATGGGAACGCAGTTGGGTTTCGGCCGGAAGGCTCGCCAGGGCGGCCACGGTTGCAAGCTCCCTTTCCTGGAAGTCAAGAATGTCACGCCCGAATATGTCGCCGAAAAGGTGTTCCTTCAAAAACGTGTCGATGATGGGAGCGAACTCATAGACAGGGCCGCTGACCGGCCTGCCGACAATTTCGGTCTGGACCGCCGTGCCGAGTTCACGAACATTCGCATCGGCGGGCAACGGGGTGGCGTCTTTGCCGATCTCGTCCTTGATGCCCTGTTTTTTCCGATCTTCAAGGACGGCAAGGAAGGTATCGAGACCGGTGAGGCTCCGGGGAAATCCTGCATAGGCATACATCTGGATGAGAACTTCCTTGATCTCGTTGACCGTCATGCCGCTTTCCAGCCCATGAACAAGCGCCTCTTTCAATTTTGCGGCATCTCCGTTTGCGGTAAAAGCGGCAATGGGGATAATGTTCTTTTGCTTGGCATTCAGATGGTTATCCAGAAGCGCTGTTTGAGCCGGTGACATTGTTGCAAACCCCATAATCATTGCGATGCAACAGGGTATCAAAGTCGGCGCTGCTTTTTTGTATGACATTGCAATCTCCTTCAACTCGATGGCATTCAAAGTGAACTATTCTAATGGTAACAAAATAGGCGTTCTCGGATGGAGGCTCTATACACAATCCATGCAGTTTTTTGCCTGATCCGCTCTTGACCTTCGGTCGCCGGGATACACAAAACAGGGCGGGATGCACGCCAAGCATGCATCCCGCCCTGTTCCGATAATTTTTGTGGAATATAACGTGATATATTATGAGCGTTTTTGGGCCACATCCCGACGGGGCGGCGCTCCGAACTGGCGTTTATACTCCCTGTTAAACTGTGAGCCGCTTTCATAGCCGACCATAATCGCCGCCGTGCTGGCATCCTTTCCTTCAAGTAACATAAGGCGTTCGGCTTCATAAAGACGCAGGCGTTTCTGAAATTGGAGCGGACTGAGGCTGGTCACCTGCTTGAAATGGCGGTTGAATGTCGAGGGAGCCATGTTGACCTGTCGGGCCAAGTCCTCCACGTGAAGCGGGCGTGTATAATTTTCTCGCAGCCAAGAGAGGGCTTGGGCAACCCGGCTGGCTTGAGTGCCGCCCGTGCTGAACAGCCGCAGGCAGCCCCCCTGGCTGCCGGCAAGCAAATGGAAATGAATCTCTCGGAAGATCATGGGAGCAAAAACAGGTATCCTTGATGGCGTATCCAGCAAATCGACAAGACGGATAAATGCTTCCAGGAGTTCTTCGCTAGCCTTGGAAATGACTACAGGATTTGCAGGGTTGGCTTGTGGCGTAACTATCGAAGGCATTTCCGCCATCAGTTGTGCGATAATATGTTTATCAAGTTTTACCGATAGCGAAAGAAAAGGATTTTGTGGCGAAGCATGGGTGATATGAAATATCCCCGGCATATCAACCCCAACTACCACGCAGTGATGCTCACCATAATTGGCTTCCTGGTTGCCGATCATGGAGCGCTTGAATCCCTGCACAACAAGTGCGACAAGAGGGGAGTAGAAGCATTTTTTCGCAGAAGTTTCTTGATCGTAACGACTTAACACCAATCCTGAAATTTTGGATTCCAGTCTGGACTGTTCGGGAAGCCGCTTAAGCAATTTGTCTTTAAGAATGGCATTGCGCTTGTCTACGCCGATTGTTTCAATCATGCATATCCTCCGGCAACTGCAAAAGATGCGTTTATCCTGGCGTTATTAACAAGCATAAATCGCTTTATGTTATAGAAGCTGGATAGCGCACAATACTATTGATTGTTTCATGTTTAAACGGATGCGGAGGGAGTGCGGCGGGCACCGCCTCCCTCCGCCTGCCTTCCGTTTCCGGTCAGCGCCGGGCTGTCGGTCATTCCTTCCGCTGTCCGTCCCCGTCCGCGTCCAGTTGGCGCAGTTCTTCGTCGGACATGGCAAAGCCGTGTTCCGGCCCGGGAAAGGCGCCGTTCTCCACCTCTTCCTTGTAGGCGGTCACGGCGGCCGTCACCTGTCCGGCCAGGTTGGCGTACCGTTTCACGAAGCGGGGCGCTATGCGGTCTTGCAGGCCCAGCATGTCGTGCAGCACCAGCACTTGCCCGTCGCAGTCCGGCCCGGCGCCGATGCCGATGGTGGGAATGGTCAGCGCGGCGGTGATGCGCGCGGCCACGGGCGAGGGCACGCATTCCAGCACCATCGAGAAACAGCCCGCCTGTTCCAGGGCCAGCGCGTCGTCCAGCAGGCGGCGGGCGGCGTCGGCGGTCTTGCCCTGCACCCGGAAGCCGCCCAGTTGCGCCACCCGCTGCGGGGTCAGGCCGATGTGCCCCATCACCGGAATGCCCGCGTCCACCAGGGCGCGGATCTGCGGCAGGTACGGCCCGGCGCCTTCCAGCTTCACGGCGCGCACGCCCCCTTCGCGGAACAGCCGCCCGGCGCTGCGCAGGGCGTCGGCCGGGCTCGTCTCGTAGGACAGGAAGGGCATGTCCGCCACCACCAGCGCGCGCGAAACGCTGCCGGTCACCGCGCGGCAGTGGTGCACCATTTCGTCCACGGTCACGGACAGGGTGTCGTCCCGGCCCAGCATGACCATGCCCAGCGAATCGCCCACCAGGATGATGTCGATGTCGCAGGCGTCCACCAGGGCGGCGGTGGGGGCGTCGTAGGCGGTGAGCATGGCGATGCGCCGCGCGCCCTTGGCGGCGCGCACGTCCAGCGTGCCGACCGGGCGGCGCGGCCGGGCCGGGGCGTCGGTGGTGGCGGGGCGTTCCGGTGACGGATGGACGCTCATGTGGGGCTCCTTGCTGTGCGGTGGGGACGGTGGCGCCGGGGGTACCCGGGGCGGTTCATCCGGTGAACGGGCGGCGCGGGTTGCGCCGGGCAGCCATCCTACATCCGCCACCGGGGCATGGCAAACCCGGAAACGGACCGGACGGGCGGGAAGGGGCGGCGGCCGCATCCTTCGGGATTCGCGCGGAAAATCTTCGCCGGTCCGGCCCGGCCGGCCGAGCGTAAAGAAAAGTGAAGGCCGCCCCCTATAGTTTCACATGGGCAGGCCGAAAAGAGGGGCATGAACGGCGGATGATCGCATGGATGCGATCGGCGTGGTGCCCCGCCCGGAACGGCGCAATATTCATGGAGGAATATTATGTCTCTCGTTATCAATCACAACTTGATGGCAATGAATGCCGCCCGCAACCTCAGCCAGTCGTACGGCAGCCTGTCCACGTCCGTACGCCGGCTGTCTTCGGGCCTTCGTGTCGGCACCGCCGCCGACGACGCAGCCGGCCTGGCCATTCGCGAACTGATGCGTTCGGACATCGCCGCCCTGAACCAGGGCGTGCGCAACGCCAACGACGCCATCTCGCTGATCCAGACCGCCGACGGCGCCCTCGGCGTCATCGATGAAAAGCTGATCCGCATGAAGGAACTGGCCGAACAGGCCGCCACCGGTACCTACACCTCGGACCAGCGTCTCATCATCGATTCGGAATACCAGGCCATGGCCTCGGAAATCACCCGAATCGCCAACTCGACGGACTTCAACGGCATTCACCTGCTCAACGGCAACCTGTCCGGCGCGACGCACGACGGCAGCACCCTGACGTCCACCGGGAAGCTGAAGGTCCACTTCGGCACCGCCAACGACTGCTCGGAAGACTACTACTACATCCGCATCGGCACCGCCACGGCGTCGGCCCTGGGTGTGGGCGCCTCCGCCGCCGACGGCGCGGGCAAGTCGATCTCCACGCAGTCGGCCGCGCAGGCCGCCCTGGAAGGCATCCAGAACGCCATCATCTCGAAGGACCAGATTCGCGCGAACCTTGGTGCGCTCCAGAACCGTCTGGAAAACACCATCAGCAACCTGCAGATCCAGGCCGAAAACCTGCAGGCCGCCGAATCGCGGATTTCGGACGTGGACGTTTCGAGCGAAATGACGGAATTCACCCGTCAGCAGATCCTTACCCAGGCTGCCGTCGCCATGCTCTCGCAGGCCAACTCCCTGCCGCGTATGGCCATGCAGCTGCTGGGCGGCTAAGGCGTCACCGTCCCGCTGTTTACAGCGGGGGCCGGACTGCGGCATCGTGGGCAGGTCCGCATGCTGCACATCCATCAGGAGCGGCCCATGATTCCGCGTTCCCCGCGTCCCCCGCATTCCCCGTCGTCGCAACGGTCACGCCTTTCGCACCACGCGCGGCAGGGCAGGTCATCACGCCTGCCGGAGGCGCTCGCCGCCGTGTTCGTGGTGATGTTCGTCCTGCTGGGCATAGCCCCGTACGACCGCGCGGTGTGGTTTCTGGAATGCACGCCCGTGGTCGCCATCTTCCTGCTGCTGGCGGGCACGGCGCGCAAGTTCCGGTTCAGCGACGCCGCCTACCTGCTGATGGCGGTATGGCTGTTCTGGCATACCGTGGGTGGGCACTACACCTTTTCGCGGGTGCCCTTCGGCGCCATTACCGACACCTTCGGCTTTTCGCGCAACCATTTCGACAGGGTGGGGCATTTCAGCGTGGGATTCTACGCCTATGCGCTGGCGGAACTGCTCACGCGCCGCCGCCTGGCCGGGCCGGTGGTTTCCGTGCTGTTCGGGCTGTTCGCCATCATGGCCGTGGCCTGCGGGTGGGAAATCCTGGAATGGCTGGTGGCCGTGGCCGAAGGCGGCGATGCCGGGCATGCCTTCCTGGGCAGCCAGGGCGACGAGTGGGACGCCCAGAAGGACATGCTGGCGGACACCCTGGG
>JALHHV010000497.1 GCA_022837365.1 Desulfovibrio sp.
CGGGGCTCATTCCAGCACCCCCAGCCCGGCCAGCAGCATGCACGCCGCCCACACGCAGAGGGTGGGCAGCACCACCAGCCGCAGCACCAGCCCGCGCCGGAACGCCGCGCCGTACATGGCCATCAGCTTCAGGTCCAGCATGGGGCCCAGCGCCACGAAGGCCAGCCGGGCCGACGCGGGAAAGCCCACGAACGAGGCGGCCACGAAGGCGTCGGCCTCGGAGCACACGCTGAGCAGCACGGCCAGCCCCATCAGGGCCGGAATGGCCAAGGCCGGGCTGTCCATGAACAGGAACAACGCCTCGGGCGGGGTGAAGGTGCGGAACGCGGCGGCGGCCAGCGCGCCGGGCAGCAGCCAGGCGCAGGCGTCCAGCAGGTCGGCGGTCATGTACCGGGCCACCCCGTGCAGTTGCGCCGCGCGGGACACGGTGACGGAGGACGCGGCGAAAGCGGGTGACGCGGCCAGGGCGTCCTCCACCTCGCGGAAATGCGGCAGCAGCGGCGCTTCAACGAGGTGCGGGAGGGAGCGGTCTTCGTCATGGTCATGCCCGCAGCCGCACCCGCAGGCGTCCGGCACACCGGGCGCGTCCGGCGAGTTGGGCGAATTGGGGCGCAATGCGCGGTCCACGGCCATGCGGCGCACGGAAACGCCCACCGCCACCGCCGTGGCGGCCACCACCGCCGCGCGCAGCCCGGTCATCAGCACATCGCCGCGAAAGGCCACCCAGGTGGAAACCATGACCACCGGGTTCACCACCGGCGCGGCCAGCATGTAGGCCACGGCGGCGGGCACAGGCACCCCCTTGGACAGCATGCGCCGCACCACGGGCACCACCCCGCATTCGCAGGTGGGCAGCACCGTGCCCAACGCCACCCCGAAGGCCAGCGCCCCCGGCAGGGATTTGGGCACCCGCCGCTCCACCCAAGCGCGCGGCACGAACACCTCCATGCAGGCGGACACCAGCGAGCCCAGCACCAGGAAGGGCAGGGCTTCGAGAAACACGGCAAGCGCGGTCTGGGCGAGATGGATGAGGCGTGCGTCCATGGGATGGTGGGGATGGTGGGGATGGCGGGAATGGTGTGGATGGTGCGGTGACGGGAAAATGGCGGACGGCGGAACGGCCGGTGGATGCGCACCGCCACGCCCGCATACCCCGCGCGCGGCACGAATGCAACCGGGTTGCATCCATGGCGTCCGCCGCTCCCGGTTTGCGGCACATTCATATGTCCATTCCACGCCGGACATGATATGCAACCGGGCAAACACCCC
>JALHHV010000049.1:0-13987 GCA_022837365.1 Desulfovibrio sp.
CCGGTGCCGATGGAGTGCCGGCTGGCCGCGCCCGCGCCGGTGCTGATGGCCAGCGGCACGCAGCCCAGCACGAAGGCCAGCGAGGTCATGATGATGGGCCTGAAGCGCAGGCGGGCGGCCTCGATGGCCGATTCCACCAGCGAAAGCCCCTCGTGCCGCTTGATCACCGCGAATTCCACGATGAGGATGGCGTTCTTGGCCGCGAGGCCGATGAGCGTGACCAGCGAGATCTGGAGGTACACGTCGTTGGCGAGGCCGCGCAGCCACACCGCGCAGATGGCCCCGAACAGGGCGAACGGCACGGCCATGATGACCGCCAGCGGCAGCGACCACTTTTCGTACTGCGCCGCCAGGATCAGGAAGACCATGACCAGGCCCAGCACGAACACCAGCGACGAGGAGCCGCCGGTCTGCTTTTCCTGGTAGGCGGAACCGGACCAGGCCAGGGTGAATTCCGCGGGCAGCACCTCCGCCGCCACCTGCTCGACGGCCGCGATGGCCTGGCCCGAGCTGTATCCGGCGGCGGGGCCGCCCACCACCTTGGCGGCGGGGAACACGTTGAAGCGTTCCACCACCTCGGGGCCGGTCACTTCCTGCACGTCCACCAGCGAGGTGAGGGGGATCATCTCGCCCGAGGTGGCGCGCACGAACACGTTGGCCACGTCCGCCGGGCGGGCGCGGAAGTCGGCCTCCGACTGCATCTGCACCTTGAAGGTGCGGCCGAACTTGTTGAAGTCGTTGACGTAGCTGGCCCCGAAGGTAGCCTGCATGGTGTCGAAGATGGTGTTCACCGGCACGCCCAGGGCCTTCGCCTTGTTGCGGTCCAGGCTGATGAACAGTTGCGGCGCGTTGGCGCTGAAGGTGGTCTGCACGCCCGCCAGTTCCGGCCGCCTGGCCGCGGCGGCGATGAGCTTGTTCACCGTGGCGGCCAGGTCCTTGCTGTCGCCTTCGCCGCGGTTCTGCACGTACAGTTCGAAGCCGCCGGTGTTGCTCATGCCCGAGATGGGCGGCGGGTTGAAGGCCAGCACGATGCCTTCGGGCACGCCCATGCCCACGCCGAAGACCTTGCGGGCGTAGTCGAACGACGACTGCCCCGGCCCCTTGCGCTCGTCCCATGGCTTCAGCGGCACGAACGAGGTGACGAAGTTGGGCTTGGGCACGCCGGAGAGCAGGTCGTAGCCGGTCAGGGTGATCAGGTTGGCCACGCGGGGGTCTTCCATGTGGCTCTTGTCGATCAGGTCGGCCACCACGCGGGTGCGTTGCAGGCTGGCGCCGTCGGGCAGGATGGACAGGCCGATGATGTAGCCCTGGTCCTCGTCCGGGGCGAGGCCGCCGGGCACGATCTGGAAGAGGTGCCAGGTGACGCCGCCAAGGCAGGCGAACAGCACCAGCGCGAGGCCCGCGCGGCGGATGAGGAAGGTCACCCCGCCGGTGTAGCGGTGGGTGACGCGTTCGAACCACCCGTTGAACCAGCGGAAGAAGGCCGGCGGTTCATGATGGCCGGGCTTCAGCATCAGCGCGCACAGGGCGGGCGTCAGCGTCAGGGCCACCAGGCCCGAGATGACCACCGACACCGCGATGGTGATGGCGAACTGCTTGTACATCTGCCCGGCAAGGCCGCCCATGAAGGCCACGGGAATGAACACCGAGCACAGCACCAGCACGATGGCGATGACCGGCCCGGTCACTTCCTCCATGGCCTTGATGGTGGCCTTGCGCGGCGTCAGCCGCTCGGAGGCCATGATGCGTTCCACGTTTTCCAGCACCACGATGGCGTCGTCCACCACGATGCCGATGGCCAGCACCAGGCCGAACAATGTCAGCGTGTTGATGGAGAAGCCCAGCGCGTACATGCCCGCGAAGGTGCCCACGATGGACACCGGCACCGCAAGGCAGGGGATGAGCGTGGCCCGCCAGTTCTGCAGGAACAGGAACACCACCAGGAACACCAGCACCATGGCTTCCACCAGGGTGTGCACCACCTCGTTGATGGAGATGCGCACGAACTTGGTGGTGTCGTAGGGGATGGAATAGCTGATGCCGTCGGGGAAGCGCTGCGACAGTTCCTGCATCTTGGCGGCCACGCGGTCGGCCGTTTCCAGCGCGTTGGCCCCCGGCGTCAGGAACACGCCCACGGCCACCGTGGGCTTGCCGTTGAGCTGGGTGCGGACGTCGTAGTCCTTGGCGCCCAGCTCCACGCGGGCCACGTGCTTGAGCAGCAGGGTGGAGCCGTCGGACTCCGCGCGCAGGATGATGTTCTCGAATTCCTCGGGGGTGGTCAGGCGGCCCTTGGTGGTGACCAGGTAGTTCAGTTCCAGCGGGCTGCTGGACGGCTCCTGCCCGATGCGCCCGGCCGCGAACTGGGCGTTCTGCTCGCGGATGGCCAGCGCCACGTCGCCGGGGGTCAGCTTGAGCTGGGCCAGCTTGTCCGGGTGCAGCCAGACGCGCATGGAGTAGTCCTTGGCCCCGAAGATGGCGGCGTCGCCGACGCCGGGCAGGCGCTTCAGCTCGTCCACCACGTTCACCAGCACGTAGTTGCTGATGTACACCGAGTCGTACCGGCCGTCGGGCGAGAAGGTGTTCACCACCTGAAGGATGGAGGGCGACCGCTTGGTCACCGTGACGCCCTGGCGGCGCACTTCTTCCGGCAGCGCGGCGGTGGCGGCCTGCACGCGGTTGTTGACGTTGATGGTGGCCTGGTCGGGGTTGGTGCCCACGGCGAAGGACACGGAAATGGTCATCGCGCCGTTGCCGGCGCTGACCGAGTTCATGTACAGCATGCCGTCCACGCCGTTGATCTGCTGCTCCAGCGGCGAGGCCACCGTGGCCGCGATGACCTCGGGGCTGGCGCCGGGATACACGGCGGAGACGATGACCTGCGGCGGCACGATTTCCGGATACTGCGCGATGGGCAGCGTGCGCATGGCCATGAACCCCGCCAGCATGATCACGATGGAGATCACGCACGCGAAGATGGGGCGGTGTATGAAAAAGCGTGATATCATTGCGGAATCCTGCTAAGGGCGCGAGCTAGGAGCCCTGGTTTGCGGCTTTGGTCGCATTTCCGGCGGGGGCCTGCCCGTTCTGGGCTTCGCGCGGCTGGCCGATGGTCACCGGCTGGCCGGGGCGCACCTTCAGAAGCCCCTCGACCACGTAGCGTTCACCGGCGGCAAGACCCTTTTCCACGATGTATTCGTTGCCGATGGGCAGGCCGATCTCCACGGGGCGCGGCTGGGCCACATCGCCTTCGCCGATCACCCACACCATGGGGCCCTGCTGGGTTTGCAGCACGGCGCGCTGGGGAATGGCCAGGGCGTTGTTGTACACCGCGCCGGTCATGATCACGCGCACGAACTGGCCGGGCAGCACTTCCGCCTCGGGGTTGGGGAATTCGGCGCGCACGCGGATGGTGCCGGTCAGCGGGTCCACCAGTGGGTCGATGAAGTTCACGCTGCCGGTGCGCTTGTAGGTGGAGCCGTCGATGAGGCGCACGGTGACGTCGTAGCCCTTCCTGGGCAGGGTGATCTTGCCTTCCTCTCGCATGCGGCGCAGGCGGAACAGGTCCACGCTGGGGGCGGAGTAGTTCACGTACACCGGGTCCACCTTGGAGATGGTGGTCAGCAGGCTGCCGTCGGCGGTGGTGGTGACCAGGCTGCCTTCCGACCGGGTCTCCTTGCTGGTCATGCCCGAGATGGGGGCCTCGACCCGGGTGTAGCCAAGGTTGATGCGCGCGGTCTTCACGCGGGCGCGCGCCTCTTCCAGCGCGGCCCTGGCCGAATCGAACTCGGCCACGGCGTCGTCGCGGTCCTTCTGGCTGACGGCGTTCTCGCGGTACAGGGGCAGCACGCGGTCGCGGTTGCTCTGGGCGCTTTGCAGGCGCGCCTCGGCCTGGGCCTGCTGGCCCAGGGCCTGGTCCAGGTCCGCCTTGAACGGTTCGGGGTCGATCTCGAACATCAGGTCGCCCTTCTTCACCGGGCGGCCTTCCGCGTAGGCGCGGCGCAGCAGGATGCCGCCCACCCGGGCGCGCACCTCGACCTCGCGCGAGCCCGCCGTCTGCCCCACGTATTCGTAGGTCAGGGGCAGGTCGCGCGGCTGCACCTCCTGCACCACCACCAGCGGGGCGGGCGCGGCCTTGGGGGCGGCGGATTCGTCCTTGCAGCCGGCCAGCATGGCCGCCAGGGCCAGGACCAGGGCGAACAGCCCCATGTGCAGGGCAGGCAGGGGCCGCGCCATGGCGGCGGCTCCGGCGCGGGGGCGGGGAGACGGAATGGGGAAGCGGTGTTGCATGGGGTGGTTCCTCCTCGGCGCGGCGTGGGATACGCCCGGTGCGCCGACATGCGGGGCGGTTGGGTGTGTCTCCCGGAATTCCGGTGCGCCGTGCCGGTCCGCGTTGCGACGGGGCGGGCTGGAAACGGAAGGAATCCGGTAGGGTGCTATTCTGTAGCGAGCTATCGAAGTGTCGCGTTCTACATGGGCCGGTGGGGACCGTCAACCCCGCGCCGCGCCACGGTCCGGCGGGGCGGGCGCCTGTGCCGGGGGCCGTGCGCCCGTGCCGGAGGTTGTGCACCGGACATGGTGGCGATGCCGCCCATGGTGAAGCGGACCACGCCGTCCACGATGCGTTCGAGGGACTCGGGAGTGGGATCCTCGCGTCCGTAGATGTGGGCGATGGCGCCCCGGCCGTTGAAATAGAAGGTGATGTGCCCGAAGATGGCCAGCAGGCAGGTGCGCAGCACTTCCGGATCGTCGGCCGCCGGGCCCAGCAGCCCGCGCAGGATGTCGTCCAGCAGGTTGTTGACCGGGACGATGTGCTCGCGGATCAGGGCGTCCGAGGCGGGGCCGGGGTTGATCATCTCCAGCGACACCAGCTTGCCGTGCGCTTCGCTGACCGGGTCGTCGCCGCCGCCCAGCACGCGCAGCACCAGCCCGTGCACGAAGGCGCGCAGCCGTTCCTCGGGCGTGGACTCCGGCGTCACCCCCACGTCCAGCGGGAACGTGGCCTGGCAGGTGCGCATGTAGTGGTCCAGCATGGCGGCGTACAGCCTGTCCTTGCCGCCGAAATGATAGTTCACGGCGGCCACGTTGGCCCCGGCCCGGCGGCAGATTTCGCGCACCGTGGCCGACTTGTAGCCGTGCTCGGCAAAGACCTCGGCCGCGGCGGCCAGCAGCCGTTCGCGCGTGCCCTGATCCTGCCTGTCCCGGCAGTCCTGCCCTTGCGGAGTGTCCGGCCTGTTTGGTCTGTCTGGCATATTTGGCCTGCCCCGTTTGCCGGGAGGGGCGGCGCGGCGGGGGTGGTCCTGCCGTGCGGCTGTGCGGCCGTGGTCGCTCATTGTCCGCATCCTGTCGTTTCACCGGTTGCCAACATAGTTTCAAATCCAAAATTCAATCATTGTTTGAGGCGTGGATATGCCGCCGGGCCACCCCTGTCAACCCTTGGCCGCCCGCGGGGGGCTGCAAGGGGGGCGGGCGGAATGTCATGGCGTCATCTTGCGGACGGGCGTGGGTATGGGTGAATGATTTTTCGGGCCGGGCTCCGGGCGGGTCGGACAGCCGGGGCCGGGACCGGAACGGCGCTTGCCGCGCCCGGCCCCGCCCCCATCAGGACATCACCGGAAGGGCATCGTATCCGTCGGCCGCGCCTTCGCCCCAGGCGCGCATGCTTTTGGCCACCTTCTTGCGCACGCCCCGCCACGTGTCGCGGGTGAGCGCGGAATGCTCCATGGCGTCCAGCATCTTGCGGTACATGGGCAGCGGCACGGCAAAGCTCATTTCGTCGGTCTTCATGAACTTGCGGGCCGAAAGGTCGAACCCGCCCAGCACGGCGCGTTCTTCGCCGCGCTGCTGGTAAACCAGCGGCCAGGCGATGAGGCTGCCGCACCCGGCGCTGAACGGAGAGGCCACGGCGTTGTGGCTGCCCGTGGCGTAGCAGGCCAGCGAGAACAGGCCGTTCAGCGCTTCCGGCCGGGCGAAGAAGGCCACCACCAGCGGTTCCTCGCCGTCGCCGAACTGGCCCAGCGGCTTGAGCACACAGTATTTGGCCGGGGCTTCCGGAGGAATGGTGTCATCCATGAAGGCGCGCATGGACTGGTGGTCGGGCAGGTAGTGCTCGCCTTCCATGGGCGTGCCGGGAATGCCCGTGGTCACGTAGAAGATGTTGGTTTCCAGGTACGGGCGGTACATGCCGGAATAAAAGCCGCCGCCCATGCAGCCGCAGGCTTCGTGGCTGATCCACGCCGCCTTCTTTTTCTTGCGGGCCAGCCACACGTTGCCCATGAGGCAGGAAAATTCGTTGGCGAAGGCCTTGTGCCAGTCGATCTGCCCGGCGGCCTCGCGGTCACGGGTGAAGATCTCGCCGGGCTTGGGGCCGAAGCCGTCGGCGGGTTTCTGGTCGGTGTAGTGCACGCCGAAGGGTTCCTCGTCGTGGCCCAGCAGTTCCAGCAGGCGTTGGGTACGTTCGATGACGGTCTGCATGGCGTTCCTCCCGTGTTGTTGGGGAATGGCAAGGCCGCGCGGCGGCCCCTCTTTCCGTGTGGCGTTCCCTGTTGCCGTGGGGTGGCCCCTCTTTCCGTGTGGCGGCCCTATTCAGCGCTCGGTGGCGCGCAGGGTTTCCTTCACCGTGGCCAGCACCCGTATGCAGGTGGCGTGGTCCTGCGGGCTGACGTCCTTCAGGGTGAGGGCCAGCACCTCTTCGGTGACGGCCCGGCTGCGTTCCTTGAGTTCGTCGGCCTTTTTCGTGGCGCTGATGACCTTGCGGCGGGCGTCGGCAGCGTCGGGGGTGCGCACGATGAGCCCCTTCCGCTCCATGGCGGCGAGCGCGCGGCTCATGCTCGTCTTGTCCACGCATGCGATGTGGGCCAGTTCGTCCTGGCCGATGCTGCCCCGGTTCCAGACGAGCACCAGCACCCCCCACTGTTCGGCGGTGAGGTCGATGCCCTCCCGGGCCATCCTGCGGCGGAGAAAGGCGGCCATGAGCCGGTTGGCCGTGATGGTCATGAACCCCAGGTCTTCCAGGACATAGAAATCGTTGTTCATGACAACTATCGTGCCAAGGATGGTTGTCATTGTCAACTAGTCGCGCAGGGAGGAGGGAAAGGGCGTTTCGCGCCGAAGGCGGGAGGGAAGGCGCAGGGCATGGACCGGGCCGCGCGCGGGGCGGCCGGGAGAATGGCCGGGGCTACCGGGCCTCGATGCGCTCCACGGCCTCGGCGGGGCGGCCCGCCTGGGCTTCCAGCTCGGCCTGGCAGTGCACGCACAGCCGGGTGGTGGGGCGGGCCAGCAACCGGGGCAGGGGGATGTCGTCGCCGCAGGCGTCGCACACGCCGTAGTCGTGGGCGTCCATGGCGCGCAGCACGCCCTCGATTTCTCGGATGCGCCGCCCGGCGCGGTCCAGAAGGGTCATGCTGAGGGCCAGTTCGCTGATGCGAGAGGCGAATTCGTTCTCGTCGGCGCAGGCTTCCACGCCGCCCTCCACCAGCAGCTGGCGGCGCAGGTGGGTCAGTTCGGCTTCGAGGCGGCGGCGGATTTCGGCGTGATGTCGGTCGGTCATGGCGCGTTCCTTCCGTGGCGCGGCGCAGGCTGGCGGGCCGCGCGGGCTGCGGGGCCATCCTGTCGTGCGGTCGGCCCCGGTTTCCGGACACTGCCCCTTCTGCCCCACGGGCGGGAATGGTGCGCGACGGCGGGGCGACGGGCCGCCGACAATCGGGTGACGCGCGCGCCGCCCATCTCCCGCCCCGGCGGCCCTTCACGCAATGTTCACCGGCCGGTCATGGCTTCTCCACCTGACGCGCCTATCCATCCATGCAACAGGACTCCACTTCGCGGAACAGGCACGCGGCCGCCACGGGACGGAAACCGCCCGCCACGCCGCCCGCCGGTCACCCGCGCCACCCGTCTCCGGCCGGAACGGCCACCCCAGGAGGACGCATGGACAGGCTCCGCCCCCGCACCCCCGCCGATTCCATCCCGCCCCTGCTGCATCCCGTGCGCCCCCGCTCGCTGGCGCCCGCCGCCGCCCGGCGCATTCCCGCGCCGTTGCGCATCCCGCTGCTGCGCCTGTTGGGCGTGGGCCGCATCGACTCGCTGTACCGCGCCCTGCCCCAGGGCGAATCCCCGCTGGATTTCGCCCGGCTGGCGCTGGACGTGCTGGGCGTTTCCGTGCGGGCCGAGGGCGAGGGCTTCGAGGGCGTGCCCGCCGCCGGTCCCCTGATACTGGCGGCAAACCACCCCTTTGGCGCGCTGGAGGGGCTGGTGCTGGCCAGGGCCCTGCTGCCCGTGCGGCCCGACCTGCGCTTTCTGGCCAACTACATGCTGGCGGCGGTGCCGGAACTGCGCGGCCTGATCTTTTCCGTGGACCCCTTCGGCGGCGACGGGGCGCAGCGCCGCAACATGGCGGGTCTGCGCAACGCCATCCGCCACGTGGCCGGGGGCGGCGCGCTGGTGGTGTTTCCCTCGGGCACGGTGTCGCACCTGCAACCCTCGCGGCGCGAAATCACCGACCCCGCCTGGCAGTCCACGGTGGGGCGGCTGGTGCGCCGCACCGGGGCCGACGCCCTGCCCCTGTATTTCCACGGGCGCAATTCCATGCTCTTCAACCTGATGGGCCTGGTGCACCCGGTGGCGCGCACGGCCATGCTGCCCAAGGAACTCCTGCGCAAGCGCAACACCACGGTCACCCTCAGCGTGGGGCGGCCCGTGGCCGCCGCCACCCTGAACGAACTGCCCGACGACGAGGCGCGCACCGCCTACCTGCGCATGCGTTGCTATGCGCTGAAGCCCAAGCCCCGCCGGGTGCTGCCCCTGCCCTTGCCCTTGTCCCTGTCAGGACGCGCCGTATCCGGTACCCCCGGCGGGCAGGCGGCGCGGCGCATGCGGCCCATCGCCGCCGCCCGGCCGCCGGAACTGCTGGAGGCGGAACTGGCCGCCATCCCGGCCGCCGACGTGCTGCTGCGCGAGGGGCCGTGGACCATCGTGGAGACCACGGCGGACCGTTCGCCCGAACTGGTCCGCGAAATCGGCCGCCTGCGCGAAGTGACCTTTCGCGCGGTGGGCGAAGGCAGCGGCGCGCCGCTGGACCTCGACGCCTACGACGCCACCTACCGCCACCTGGTCCTGTGGCACGAGGGCGACCGCGCCCTGGCCGGGGCCTACCGCCTGGGCGAGGTGGACGCCATCCTTGCCGCGCAGGGCCAGCGCGGGCTGTATTCCTCCACCCTGTTCCGGTTCCGCCCGGAATTCTTCGCGGGCGCGCCCGCGTTGGAACTGGGCCGGGCCTTCGTGGCGGAGGGCCATCAGCGCGACTACGCCCCCCTGCTGCTGCTGTGGAAGGGCATCGGCCGGTTCATCCTCAAGCGTCCCGGCGTGCGCCGCCTGTTCGGTCCGGTGAGCGTGAGCCTGGACTACACGCCCTACTCGCTGAACGCCATCATGGACTACCTGGCCCGCCATCACGGCTGCGCCGCCACGGCCCGGCTGGTGCGCGGCCGCACCGCCCCGTCCATCCGCCAGCCCGGCTGCCTGCGCCGCATCGAACCCGCCGGGCTGGACTGGAACGCGCTGTGCGCGCTGGTGCGCGACATGGAGGGCGGCCGCACCATCCCCATCCTGTTCAAGCACTACCTGAAGCTGGGCGGGCGCATCGCCACCTTTCACGTGGACCGCGCCTTCGGCTCGCTGGACGCCTTCCTGGTCATCGACCTGCTGGAATCGCCGCCGCGCATGCTGCAACGGTTCATGGGCGCGGACGGGCTGGAGCGCTACTACGCCCAGACTCCCCGCGCCGTCTCGGCCGGGGGGGCCTAGGCGTTCGCGCGGTTGACAGACGCCGCCATGCGGGTACCCTTGCCGCCATATACCGGCGGAATGCCGCGCATGCCGCAGGGCGGCGGCGCGGGCCGCCGGAAATGGAGGCACCCATGATCTACGTGGTCAGCGCCTGCCTGGCGGGCGTGGCCTGCCGCTTCGACGGAGAGGCCAACCCCCGCGAGGGGGTCATCGAACTGGTGCGGCAGGGGCTGGCCCTGCCGGTCTGTCCGGAACAACTGGGCGGGCTGCCCACGCCGCGCCCGCCGTGCGAACTGCGCGACGGCCGGGTGCTGTGCCGCGAGGGCGACGGCGCCTTGTCCGACGCCACGGACGCCTTTGCCAAAGGGGCGGAGGAAGGGGTGCGCCTGGCCCTGCTTGCGGGCTGTACCGAGGCCATCCTGAAGGCGCGCTCGCCCTCGTGCGGCTGCGGGCGCATCTACGACGGCAGCTTTTCCCGCACCCTGGTGGACGGCGACGGGCTGTTCGCCGCCGCCTTGCGCAAGGCGGGCATCACGGTGCGCTGCGACGAATAGCCGGGCGGGCAGGGTGTATCCGTTTTGCACACGTGCAGCCTTTTTGTGCAAGCGAGATGTGCATCTCGTTGCACAAGCAAAGTCTGCACATTTTCCTGAAAAAATATAATACGCTGAAAAAACAGTATTTCAATGTTTGGCACGCCCTGTGCTTATTTCCCCTCAGCGCATGACAACGCTGCCCTTCGCAGAGTGCAAGCCTTGGCCTGATCCCCCTGGCCGCCGCGACCCGCCGGTCGCGGCGGCCCCCCCTCCCCCGGCACGCGCCGGTGGAAGGGGCCACCGAAAGGGAACGGGGAAGGAAAAGGACGAAGCGCCCGAAGGCAACCCACGTGCGGCCCGGCACGTTCCGGGCGGCAGGGGAACTCCGCGAGGCTCTTCGCGGATACGGTGGACGTGTGGCGTCCCGTTCTCCCGCCGCTCCTGGCCCCTCTCCGGTTCCCCCTTGCGGAGAAGGGCACGGGCAACGAATTCGCGGCAACGGCCGCCGGACCAAGGCGACGGTCCGGACGGCCGAAGCGATACGGGCGCACCGGCAGCCTGCCGAAAAGCACCCGCACTGTGCCGGACCGACCTCCTCCTGTCCGCACGGTATCTCCAGCCGGGGGCTCGGAGCCCCCGGAAGCGACCAGCGGCCGCCACGGCGACCGACAAGATAGTGCCCAAAGCACATGAGACAGCGACCAGCCCAAACTCCTCCTTCGTTGATGCAGTGACCGCAGGGGCGGCGGGACAGCCCACCCGCCGCCCCCCCCCTCTCCGGACTCCTCTTTGCCCGACAGACCGACCCCCCTTGCGGAAACCCGGCCCCAGCGGCCGGGTTTCTGTTTCCGGCGGCGCGCCCCTGCCCGCCCGCGTTGACACCCGTCGCCTCCCGCGACTACCATCCGCCCGGATTCAGGGTGGTTCCGGACGCCGGAGCGCGCTCCGGTCCTTCGGGCTCCAGACGGCCCCGGCCCTTCTACATCGTTCGCGGCATCCTCATCGGCGGCTCCCTCGGCGTGTTCGCGGCCCTGCTGGGCTTCAGCGACAGCATTCCCCGCGCCTTCGGCGTGGGCATGATCGGCGGGTTCCTGGCGGGCATCACCCTGGAACGCCGCCGCAGGAAGTAGCCCGCGCCCTTCCGTCCCTTTCCGTTTTTCCGGCCGTTATCGCCGCGCCAATGCAAACGGGCCGCCCCGGCAATGCCGGAGCGGCCCGTGTCGCGCCGTGCGCGGAGCGGCCTTACTTTTTGGCCTTGGCCGCCGCCTCCAGCGCCATGTCCACGGCGTCGGAGAACAGGTCCAGCGGCAGCGAGCCGCGAATGACCAGGTCGTTGACCAGGAAGTACGGGGTGCCCTGCACGTTCAGCGCGCGGGCCTCGGCCATGTCTTCCTCTATGAAATCCTTGACCTTCTTGCCCTTGATGTCCTGGGCCAGGCGCTTCATGTCCAGCCCGGCCTCGGCGGCGGCCTTCTTGAGGAAGGGTTCGCCCTCGGCCACCAGCTTTTCGCGGTCGCGGAACACGGTTTCATAGAACGCCCAGGCCTTCTTGCCGTCCTGCAAGCCCGCGGCCACGTGGTATTCCGAGGCCAGCCGGGCGTTGTCGTGGCTGTCCAGCGGCATGTGCTTGAAGACGTAGCGCACCTTGTCCTTGTAGTTGGCCAGCAGCAGTTCCATGGTGCCCGCCGCCTGCTGGCAGTAGGGACAGGTGAAGTCGGAGTAGGCCACGATGGTCACCGGCGCGTTGGCCGGGCCGCGCATGGGGCGGCCTTCCAGATTGGCCTTCTTGGGCTGGGTCAGGTCCGTCTGCCACTGGGCGATGAGCGCCTTCTTGCGGCGCACGTTGGAGCCCTGCTGGGCGATTTCCAGCACGGTCTCGCTGTTGTCGCGCAGCACTTGCAGGATCAGGTCGGGATTTTCGCGCAGCAGGTCGCGCAGGGCGGCCTTCAGCTCTTCGTTGGAAGCGGAGGCGGCCTGCGCGGGTGCGGGCGTCACCGAGGTCACGGCAAGGGCCAGCGCCAGCAGCAGGGGGATGAACAGGGTGCGGAGCATGCGTCTTCTCCCGGAAAGGGGGGATGGTGGGCGGGGCAGGCGCGCCCGGAAAGGGCACGTCTGGAAAGGGCCGGAAACCGGACGGAAGCGGGCGCGCAACGGTACCCGCCCCTTCTACACGCCCGCGCATGCGGGGGCAAGTTTGCGGGCGCTTGCCGACGGTTGCGGATGCGCGGGCCGGAAATGAAGTCGGGCGGCGGCGACGGCGCGGCAAGGAGGTGTCCGCGTCGCCGCCGCACGCCCGGTCTACCGTCGGGGTGTGGCGGAAAGATGAAGGGGGCAAGGGACAATGCGGGGACGGTCCCTACCCCATGCCGAACAGCCGGGCGCAGGCCACGGCGGCCATGCCCACGGCGATGGTGCCGAAGAAGCTGCCCGTGCGCCACGCCACCAGCGTGGCGGGCACGGCGGCCAGCAGGTACAGGTTGTCGGCGGCCATGTGCACCGCGCCCGCCTTCATGGTCAGGTCCGGGGCCAGCAGGGCGGCCAGCACCGCCGGGGGCACGAAGGACAGCCAGCGGGTGATGACGGGGTTCAGTTCGCGCTGCGACAGCAGTTGCAGGGGCACGGCGCGGGGGATGTAGGTGACGGCAAGCATGCCGCACAGCATCAGGAAGAAGGTGGTGGTCATGTCCGGTCCAGCCCGTTCAGGTCATCCGTTCCGTCCGTTCCGTCTGGGCCGTCCGGCTTCCGGTCGCCGTCGGCGTCCGCCGCGCACCGTGCCGCATGGGCCCGCGCGGGCAGCAGGGTACACAGGGTGGCGGAACACACCGTGGCGATGATCACGTTCCACTGCCCGGCCCCGGCCAGGGCCAGCAGCACGGACAGCACCCCGGCCAGCACGGCGGCCAGCGCGAAGCGCCGCGCCTTGCGGCAGTACGGCAGCAGCAGGGCGATGAACATGGCGGGCAGGGCGTAGTCCAGGCCCAGGGGGCGCACGTCGGCCACCAGTTCGCTGCCGAACACGCCGATGATGGTGCCCAGAACCCACGAGGCTTGCGCGGTCATGTTCAGGGCCAGGGTTTCGGCGCGGGGCGGTTCCGGCCGCCGGTCGCCGGGGGCCGAGGGCAGGCGGCCTGCGTGCAGGGCGAAGGTCTCGTCCGTGAGCTGGAAGGCGAACAGCCATTGCAGCGCGCGCGGCCAGCGGCGCAGGGCCGGGGCCAGGGCGGCGGACATGAGCAGGTGGCGCAGGTTGACCACGAAGGTGGTCAGCACCACCGTGGCCGGGGATGCCCCGCCCGCCAGCAGGCTGACCGTGATGAGCTGGGCCGACCCGGCGAAGACCATCAGCGACATGCACACCGCGCCCGACGCGGGAATGCCGGTCTTGCGGGCCAGCACCCCGAAGGCGAAGGCCACCGGCACGTAGCCGAGCACGATGGGCAGGGCTTGGCGCATGCCGGACAGCACGGCGGCCCGGCGGGACGCGGGCGCGGCAGCCATGCCGCGATGTGGCCCGGACTGGTGCTGGCCGGACTGGTGCGGCGGAGCCTGATGGCCCTTGCCGGGCGACGAATCGGTATCCATGGTGCAACCTCCGGGTTGCACATGACCATGAAATCTGTCACCTGAACAGATACAGTCAAACTGAAAAACAAGCATAACAGATGGCGCGTCCG
>JALHHV010000049.1:14029-15310 GCA_022837365.1 Desulfovibrio sp.
GCAGCCATCCGGCCCGGCATCCGGCGTCTCCGGCGGCGCAGCCGCCTTCCACTACCACCGGGTGGAGCGCCACGTGGCGGACATGATCCAGTCCGGACGGTTCCGCCCCGGCGACCGGCTGCCGTCCCTGCGCGGGCTGGCCACCTCCATGGGGCTGTCCATCGCCACCGTGGGCCACGCCTACCTGGAACTGGAGCGCAAGGGCATCATCGAGGCGCGGCCCCGCTCCGGCTATTTCGTGCGCCGGGGCATGCGCGGGCTGCCCGTGCCGCAGGCCCGCCCGGAGCCGCCCACCGGCCCGCGCGAGGTGAACCGCGCCCGGCTCATCTCCACCGTGCTCGAAGCCGTGGGCAACCGCGACCTGGTCCCCTTCGGGGTGCTGTGCCCGGACGAATCGCTGCTGCCGGGCCGGGCGCTGGGGCGCATCCTGTCCGAGGTGATGCGCTCGCGCGCGGGCGAGGCCGCCGCCTACGCCGCCATTCCCGGCGACCTCGAACTGCGCCGCCAGATCGCCTGGCGGCACCGCGAATGCGGCGTGGGCGCGGGGCCGGACGACATCCTGGTCACCAACGGCGCGGTGGAGGCGCTGTACATCGCCCTGCGCTGCCTGACCCGGCCCGGCGACATCGTGATGATCCAGTCGCCCACCTACTACTGCTTCCTGCAACTCATCGAATCGCTGGGGCTGCGGGCCATCGAGGTGCCCAGCACCCCGGAGGCGGGCGTGGACCCGCGCGACGTGCGGCACATCCTGGACCGGCACCGGGTGGCGGCGTGCGCCTTTTCTCCCAACTTCAACAACCCGGACGGCAGCCTGACCCCCGACGACGCCAAGCGCGAAATCCTGGACATGCTGGCCGGGCGGGGCATCCATCTCATAGAAGACGATGTGTCCACGGACCTGCACTACGGCCCGTCGCGGCCGTCCACCTTCTTGCAGTGGGACGCGCACGGGCTGGTCACGCTGTGCTCGTCGTTCTCCAAGACCGTGGCCCCCGGCTTCCGCATGGGCTGGATGGTCACCGGGCGCATCGGCGAGCGCGCGCGGGAGATAAAGGCCACCACCAACGTCTGCGGGGCCACCCTGCCCCAGTTCGCCATGGCCGAATACCTGCGCCAGGGCCTGCTGGAGCGGCAACTGCGCCGCCTGCGCACCGCCTTTTCGCGCCAGATGCAGGCCATGCGCATGCACCTGGCCGACTGCTTTCCGCCCGGCACCGGCGTGACCCGGCCCGAGGGCGGCGGCGTGCTGTGGGTGGAACTGCCGCCCGGCACCGACGG
>JALHHV010000050.1:0-4591 GCA_022837365.1 Desulfovibrio sp.
GGGGCCGACCCCGGCCACGCTGCCCGCCATGCGCAGCACTTCCTCGGTGACGCCGAGGTAATGGTCCACGTCGAAGCCCTTGGACCACGACAGCGACAGAGCGGGCTCGAAGACCACGTCGGTGCGGTTCAGCGCAACTTCCGCGAAGGGCCGCATGTTCTCGATGTGGTTCAGAAAGTCGAAGCAGCGGATGACGTGGTGGTTGTCGCACACCATCTCGCCGGTCATGCGCATGAGGTTCTTCGGCTGCGGCTTGTAGCCCAGCACGTTGGTGGAGCGGATCAGGATCTGCTTCAGCGTCTTGGGCGCGAAGCGGTTCCATTCCTTCGCTTCCGAGAACGGGTAGGTCATGTTGGCCAGGAGCGCCACGTGGAAGTGCGCGCCGCCGCCGTTCTCGATGGAGAAGAACCCGCAGTTGTCCAGGTACGGGCCGATCAGCGCGTCCTCGGCCAGCCGGAAGCGGTTGCCGCTGTTGGACTGGGTCATGTCGCGCGGGGTGGTGTCGGTGAAGTGCACGTGGCCCGCGTCGCGCAGGTAGTCCAGCAGCGCCGTGCGGTCGCCGGTGGGGTACGGCGAGGGCGCGCGGCGCACCGCGCCGGGAATGTGCGGCAGCACCGGCTCGAAGCGGGGCATGCGCGGGGTTTCGCGGGTGCGGTATTCACCCAGCTGCACGTAGGGGTTGTAGCCCTTGGCCGAAATCTCGGCCACCAGCCGGGCCAGGCGTTCCGCCTCGGGGGCGAGGTCGGAGTAGCACATTAGTTCCGGCGTGTTGGCGATGAAGTTGGTGTCCAGGTCGCCCGCGCGGAACTTGGGGTGCTTCAGCACCTGCTTGTAGAACGGGATGGTGGTCTTGATGCCGCCGATGACGTACTCGCCGAGGCAGCGCTCCATGATGCCGAGCACCTTCTCCCAGCCCTGCCCGTAGGCGATGAGCAGCGAGCCCGCCGAGTCGTAGTTGGACGGGAATTCGTAGCCCGCGCACATGTTCGAGTCCAGGCGCACGCCGGGGCCGCCGGGCGACACGTAGCGGCTGACCAGGCCCGAGTTGGGGGCGAAATGGTTCTGCGGGTCCTCGCAGTTGATGCGCACCTGCATGGCCACGTGCTGCGGCGTGGTGTTCTCTTCGGTGAAGCGCAGCCTGGCCCCGAAGGCCACGGCGATCTGCTCCTCCACCAGGTCGATGCCGTAGCGGCATTCGGTGATGCCGTGTTCCACCTGGAGGCGGGTGTTGACCTCGATGAGGTACGGGGTGCCGTCGGCGGTGACCAGGAATTCCACGGTGCACAGCGAATGGTAGCCCACCTCGCGCACCAGCATGCGCGAGTATTCCTTCAGCCGTTCGCGCAGTTCCGGGGTGATGCCCGGCCACGGCGACGGCGTGATCTCGATGAGCTTCTGGTGGTTGCGCTGCACGGTACAGTCGCGTTCGTCGAAGGCGAACACGTTGCCGTACATGTCGGCGATGACCTGGATTTCGATGTGGCGCACCGAGGGCAGGTACTTTTCCACGTACAGGCGCGGGTTGCCGAACGAGGCTTGCGCCATGGTGGACGCCTTCATGAAGGCGTCGGAAAGCTCTTCCGCGCGATGGATGGCGAAGATGCCCCGGCCGCCGCCGCCGCCTTCGGCCTTGAGCATGACGGGCAGGCCGATCTCGTCGATGATGGTGCGCGCGGTGGGAATGTCCACGGCCCCTTCGGAACCGGGAACCACGGGGATATCCAGCTTCTTGGCCAGCTTGCGGACCTGCACCTTGTTGCCGAGCAGGTTCATGGCTTCTGCAGTGGACCCGATGAAGGTCAGCCCGGCGGCCGTGCACTTGGCGGGGAAGCGTTCGTCTTCGGAGGCGAAGCCCCATCCGGGATGGATGGCGACGATGCCGCGCTGTTTGGCCAGCGCGATGATGTGGTCGATGTCCAGATACGCTCTGGGGTCGGAGCCGAGCAGCAGGAGTTCCTGCGCTGCGGAGGCGGCCGGAGAGGTCTTGTCGATGTCGGTGGCGGTCATCACGGCCACGGCATCGAAGCGTTCACGGATGGAGCGGCAGATGCGGCGGGCCGGGATGCCCCGGTTGGCCACCAGAATCGCCTTGCCCCTCACCTCTTCCAACACCTGCTCGAAGGTCTTGATGCCCATCTAATCCTCGGTATCCTGGCTGTCCGGCCCGCAACGGGCGACCGGAATTGACGTGCGCGCATGCGCGGGGCGCATGGAATACGGATCACGAAGGTATGGGCGTGATGCTGCCGGAGCGGAGTATGTGTTCCCTGCCCGAAATGACAATCCGCAGGCCCCCCTGCGGTTCGAGTCCAAGAATCCTGCCCGGACAGTCACCCACATCGCCACCGTGAACCACAACCCCACGGCCTACCCAGGCAAGATGCTTTTCCGCGCACGATACGAAGTCGGCCCCACCGGCGCGTAGAACTTGCGCTTCATAGCAGAAAAGCGCACCACCCACAAGATGGCGCCACAGCGTCAGCGGCGTGGCGGAAATGCCGCGGCCGGCCAGGCTGGCGGCGGGCACGGCCCAGCCCTGGCGCAGGGCCTGGGGGGGCGGGGCCGACACGAGATTGATGCCGATGCCCGCCAGCACCACCCCGCGCCGCTCCTCGATCAGCATGCCGCCGATCTTTGCGTCTGCCAGCAGCAGGTCGTTGGGCCATTTCAACTGCACGGGAACGCCCAGCGCGGCGAAGGACTCCGCGAACATGCAGCCCAGGGCGATGGCCGCCGCTTCCGTGGCGAACGCCCCGGAGGCGGGCAGCCGCCACGCGGCGTAGATGTTGCCCGGCGGCGATTCCCACGGGCGGCGCAACTGCCCGCGCCCGGCCCGCTGCGACACGGCCAGCACCGCGCCCCATTCCGGCAGGGCGCTGGCGGCGGCCAGGGCATGGGCCACGTCCAGGCTGGAGGTGCACGGCCCGCAGACGATCACCGGCGGGAAGGAAGAGGAGGAGGCAAGAGACCGGGGCGTCCCGCCGGACGGTGCATCCCCGCCCTGCCCCACGCCCGATGACGCCGCCAGCATGGGCACGGACCCTACGGTGACCGGGGCGAAACCGGCGCAGGCGGTCAGGTCGTCCCGCCAGCCGGGCAGGCCGCGCAGGATTTCGGGCGGCAGCGGGTCGGCCATCCACTTCGTGCAACAGGTGCGCAACAGGGGCGCCCTGCCCCCCCGGGCTGGCCGCGTGGTCAGCGGCATGGTCTGGGGCATGGCCGCCGGTGCGGATGGCGTGGCCATTGCTGCTGGACATGGCACCTCCCGGCACGGGGCGGAGGTTTTTCCCACGGGACGGGGACGTTGCGGAGCCGGGCACATTTCCGTCCGGGGTGAAATGGAGTACGCTTGGCCCATGAAGACGTATCTCGTGGGCGGAGCCGTACGCGACCTGCTGCTGGGCAGGCATGTGCGCGAACACGACGTGGCCTTCGAGGGCGACGCGGCGTGTTTTGTACGGCAGAACCCCCGTGCCCGCAAGGTTGGCCGCGACGTGGACGTGTATCTCGTGGACGGCGTGGAGCACATGCCCCTGCGCGGCACGCTGGACGAGGACCTGGCCGCCCGCGATTTCACCGTCAACGCCCTGGCCATGACCGAAGCGGGGCTGGTGCACGCGCATCCGCAGGCGCTGCAAGACCTCGCGCACCGGGTGCTGCGCCCGGCATCGCCCACGGCGCTGGCCGACAGCCCGGTGCGGGCGTTCCGCGCCGCGCGCTTCGCCGCGCAGTTTCCCGATTTCTCGGTGCACCCGGAAACCCTGGACCAGATGCGCGCGGTGGCCGCCAGCGGCGCGCTGGATGCCCTGCCCGCCGAGCAGGTCTGCCGCGAAACCCTGAAGGCGCTGGCCGCGCCCTGCCCCGGCCGCTACCTGAAGGTGCTGCACGCGGGCGACTGCCTGTTGCCGTGGTTCTCCGAACTGGCGGGAGCCGACGCCGTTCCCGCAGGGCCTGCGCGGTATCATGCGGGGTCGGTGCTGGACCACGTGGCGCGGGTCATGGACATGGCCGCCGTGCTGGCGGCGCACGAGGCGGACGGCGCGCCGCCGTTGCGCCCGGAACTGGTGACCTGGATGGCCCTGTGCCACGACCTCGGCAAGGTGACCACGGCAGCGGACGTGCTGCCGCACCATTACGGCCACGAGGAGCGCGGCGTGGCGCTGGCCCATGCGCTGGGCGCGCGGCTGTCCATGCCCAACCGGTTCATCGAGGCGGGGGAAATGGCGGCCCGGCTGCACATGCGGCTGGCCCGCCATGGCGAACTGCGGCCCGGCACGCGGGTGGACCTGCTGCTGGAACTGCACCTGCGCGGGCTGCTGCCCGCCATGCGGCTGCTGGTGCTGGCCGACGGTACCGGCAAGGGCATGGACACCGGCCCCGATTGCGCGCTGCGCCGGGCAGAGGATGCGGCGGACGTGGCGGCATCACCGTCCGCTTCCGGCACCGGCGACGCCCTTGCGCCGTACGACCCGCCGCGCATTCCCGATGCCTGCCTGTCCCGGCTGGAGGCGCTGCGCCGCCGCACCGAGGCGGAACTGGCAACCCTGCTGGCCGTGAAGCTGCCGCCGGAACTGCGCAACAAGGGCGCCGC
>JALHHV010000050.1:4615-12861 GCA_022837365.1 Desulfovibrio sp.
CCTCCGCCAACGCAAAAGGCCCGGCGACAGATGCCGCCGGGCCCGATGTGCGTCGGTCGGGTTGCCGCTTCGACTAGCCCTTGAAGGCCTTTTCGAAGTTGGGGACGACCTGCTTCTTGCGGCTCATCACGCCGTCGAGCCACACCGACTTGCCTTCGGCCTTCACGCCGAACGCCTTTTCGACCACGGAGGCGTCGTCCGAAACGATCAGCATTTCGGAACCTTCCTTCATGATGTCGGTCAGCAGCAGGAACACCGAGTGGCGGCCTTCGCCCTTCACCTTGGTGATTTCTTCGTACAGGCCGGCCTTCACGGGCTCGAGGATGGACAGGTCCACCACTTCCAGCTGGCCGATGCCGACCTTGTTGCCGCCCATGTCGAAGTCCTTGTAGTCGCGGAAGACCAGGTCCTTCATGGACGCGCCTTCAACGGCGGACTTCACCTTGAACATTTCCATGCCCAGGGCCATCACGTCGGCCACGCCCGCGATCTTGGCAAGGGCCTCGACGGCCTTCTTGTCTTCGGGGGTGCAGGTGACGGACTTGAACATGACGGTGTCGGACAGGATGGCGCACAGCAGGCCGCCGGCGATGGCCTTGGGCACCTCGATGCCGTAGAAGTCGTACATCGCCTTGATCACGGTACAGGAGCAGCCCACCGGCCACACCCACATTTCCAGCGGGTTGGAGGTGGTCACGTCGCCCAGCTTGTGGTGGTCCACCACGCCGAGCAGTTCGGCGTCGGACAGGTCGGCGGGCAGCTGCGCGCGCTCGGTGGTGTCGACCAGGATGACCTTCTGGCCAGCCACGGAGGTAACCACTTCGGGGGCCTTCAGGCCGAACTTGCCGAGGACGAATTCGGTTTCGGGGGTGCACGCACCCTGCGCGACGGGCTTGGCTTCGATGCCGCGCTTGGTCATGAGGTCGGCAACGCCGATGGCGGCGATGATGGAGTCGGTATCGGGGTTCATGTGACCAAGGACAAGAGCTGCCATGTCGGTTTTCCTCCGTTGCATGTGGCATTGGGGTTTGGTGCTGCGAGGAGCTCGCATGCTGCTGCGAAATTGTTTGTGCCAAATAGCACAAACATTCCCGGCTGCCAAGTACCCCCGGCCCACGCGACGTCAATTTCCGGTGACGAATGCGAATCAGATGAACGAAGCCACCGACGCGGCCAGCAAGGCCAGCGCGAAGGCCACATAGGCCCGGCGCAGGCGCAGCGCCAGCATGCCGCCCATGGCCCCCACGAACCACACGTGCCCCCAGGCGATTCCGGGAACGGAAGGAAGATTCCCGATATAGTTGGACATCAGCTCGATAGTTCCCACAAGCACAAGCAGCCACAGGCAGAAAAGGCCCAGGTTGAGCGCGAACAGTTCGCCCAGCGAACGCACCATGATGCGCCACAGGGGCGAATCGCCCTTGCCGGGGTGTTCGGCCACCCTGCCCCAGTGCAGGAGGTCGGTGTACTGCTGGTTGCGCCAGCGGCGGTGCAGGTATTCCACGTGCGCGCCGGTGAGCGCGGCGGGCAGCGTGAGCAGCACGGGAATGGCCAGTTGCCCGGCCGATTCCAGGCCGAAGTGGCCGGCCACGGTCAGGGCCAGCAGCAGCGAGATGATGGAATTGGGCGGAATGTAGGTGCCTGCGGGGAACAGGTCGAGCCAGAACAGCTCAAGGAAGATGGCGAGGTGCATGGAAAGCCCCCACTCGCCGGTCATGACGGCCCACAGAAAGCCGATGGCGAGCGGGCGCTCCAGAAAGCCCAGGTTCAGCGCGAAGCGCAGCAGCGAAAAAACGGCAAAAAAAAAGCGATGGGCAGCGCCAGGGTGAGCACGGGCAGGAATTCCGTCATGACCACCCCTTTATCTGCACCGGTTCGTTGGGCACGCAGCGGAAATCCAGGGCCACGGAATGGCGGCTGAAGAAGCGCAGGCAGGCTTCGTCGTCGTCGGAAACGGAAACGTGCGCGCACAGTTGCTTCTTGCCGGGGGTGTAGTGCAGGTTGCCGATGTTCAGGGTGTTCATGCCCACCCCGGCGTCGAAGGCGCGGCGGGCGTCGGCGCACGTGGCGAAGAGCACGAGCGTGTCGTGCCCGTCGTCCGTGCGCCCGGTACAGTACTGGGCCAGTGCGTCCACCCGTACGAAGTGCACTTCCACCCGGCCGGGAATGGCCAGCGAGACGATCTGCTGTTGCAGGTCGTCCGCGGCAAGGGCGTCGTTGGCCACCAGCAGGCGCCTGGCCCCGGTGTAGGGCAGCCACGCCTCGATGATCTGGCCGTGCACCAGGCGGTTGTCGATGCGGAACCAGAGCATGGCCCTACCCGTTCTTGACCCGGCTGCGCAGCAGTTCGCCCGCCGCCACGATGCCCTTGGCGCCCGCGTCGCGCGCATCGCGCGAAAGGGTGGCCAGGTCGCCGCCGCGCCCGCCGAACACCTTGAGCAGCATGGGCAGGTTGACGCCGGTCAACACCTCCACGTTGCCCTTGCCCAGCAGCGCCAGGCTGAGGTTGGTGGGGGTGCCGCCGAACATGTCGGTAAGGATCATGACCCCGCGCCCGGTGTCCAGGCGTTTCACCGCCTCGTTCAGGCGCTTCACCGTCTCGTCCACTTCCAGCGAGACGTCCACGCTGATGGAGGCGCAATCCTGCACCGGGCCGAGGATGAATTCCGCGGCGCGCAGCAGCGCCGCGCCGTAGTCGGCGTGGGTCACCAGGATCACCCCGATGCGCGGTTCCTCGGGGGCCTGCCCGTTGTCGTCCCGCCCCTTGCGGGGGCGGCCTGCTTGATGCTGTTCGGTGGTGGACATGCTGTTGCGTTCAGGCCGTGCCTGGTGTGTTTGAACGGGGTTGGGGCGTCATGCCGCGCGGCGCAACATCCGCCGCCGGGCGGGATGATACGCGCGGGCGGTCTGTCAGCCCAGTTCCATGTGACGGTGTTCCATGGATACGGCATAATCAGATTTTTTCAAGGCGCGAAGCAGGGCCTCCGCCACCGCCACCGAACGGTGCCGCCCGCCGGTGCAGCCGATGGCGATGGTCAGGCGGTAGCGGCCTTCCGCCTCGTACTGCGGCAGCAGGAAGTGCAGGAAATCCACGAGCCGGGCGAGAAAGGCGTCGCCATGCCCCGCCTCCAGCACGTACCTGGCCACCGGCTCGTCCAGGCCGGAAAGGGGCCGCAGGTCGGGCACGAAGTAGGGGTTGGGCAGAAAGCGCAGGTCGAACACCAGGTCCGCGTCGGCGGGCACACCGTACTTGAACCCGAAGGTGACGATGTTGATGCGCAGCGAACGGATGCGCCCCTGAATGGAACTCCACTTCTTCTGGATGACCCGGCGCAGGTCGTGGATGGAATAGGTGGAGGTGTCCACCACGAGGTCGGCGGTTTCACGCACCGGCGCAAGGCGCAGCCGTTCCTGCTCCAGGGCCTGTTCCAGCCCCATGCCCTCGCTTTCCAGAGGGTGCGGGCGGCGGGTGGTGGCGTAGCGCCGGTTGAGCACGGCGGGGTTGGCTTCTATGAACACCACCGCCGGGCGTATGCCCATGCCTTGCAGCCGTTCCAGCGATTTTTCAAGATTGCGCACGAAGTTGCTTTCGCGCAGGTCCATGCCCAGCACCAGGCCCTGATAGTGGGCCAGCGCCTCGCGGTTCAGGATGGTGACCATCTGCGGGGCCAGGGTGGCGGGCAGGCCATCCACCGTGAAATAGCGCAGGTCTTCCAGCACGTTGAGCACCGTGCTCTTGCCCGCGCCGGACAGCCCGGTGACGATGATGACGGGAAAGTCGGCGGCGGCCACCGGGCTGCCCGCCTCGGCCGCCGCGTCTCCGCGTGCTTCCGGGCCTTTGCCGGTGGCCGGAAGCGGGACGGATACGGCGTCGGACTCCGCCTGGGCGGGTGATATGTCGGACGGCGTGGCCTTGGTGGGCATGGCGGACTCCTCGGGCGGCCCGTGCCGGATGCCGTTGCGGTGGGCGCTGCGATGTACGCTGGCGGTTACAGGTGGAGCATGCGCGTTACGGCCTGACGGCGGACGGTGCGGCCAAGGACCGCCCTGCCCCGCCGTTCCGGCGTGCCCGCGTCATGGGTCACGCGTCACGGATCAGGTGGTCCGCATGATGGCCCGGAAGGCCTCGCCGTCCGGCGCCTCGAGCATGGCGCGGCGGAACTGCGGGTCCTTCAGCAGGCGCGAGATGTGGGCCAGGATGCGCAGGTGCATGCCCGCCACCTGCTCCGGGGCCAGCACCAGGAAAAAGAGGTGGCAGGGCTTCATGTCCAGCGCGTCGAAGTCCAGGCCGGGCACGCTGCGCCCCACGGCCACCACGATGTCGCCGATGGACGCCAGCTTGCCGTGGGGGATGGCCACCCCGTCGCCGATGCCGGTGGTGCCCAGGCCCTCGCGGTCCTGCAGCACGCCCAGCGCAACGGCGGCATCCACTTCGGGATGCCGCCGCACCACGGCCTGCACGAGTTCCGCCAGCACTTCCTTCTTGGTGCCGGCGGAGAGCTCGGGCAGGATCAGATCATCGTGAAGATACTCCGAAAGCCTCATGTATGACGCCTAGACGACCGGATCGATAAGGCCGAAATCGCCGTTGCGACGCCGGTAGATGATGTTCACGCGTTCCACTTCGGCGTTCAGGAACACCAGGAATTCGTTGTCGCCCTGGTCGAGCTGCATGGCCGCCTCGTCCATGTGCATGGGCTTGGGGGCGAAGTGGTCGGTGCCGACGATGGTGCGGTCCTCGCCTTCGCCCATGGTGCTGAAGGTGAACACGTCGATGCCCTTGCCCACCTTTTCGGACTGGACGGAGCGGCGGCGGTCCTTCTGCTTTTCCACCTGCTTGCGCAGCTGCGAATCCAGCTTTTCCAGCACCAGGTCGATGGTGGCGTACATGTCTTCGGACTGCTCGACGGCGGACAGGGTGAACCCGTCGCCGGCCATCTGCACTTCCGCCTTGTGGCGGAACTTGTCGACGGAAAGGTTCACCTGCATGTCCAGGGCGGACTTGCCGACGAACCGGCCAAGCTTTTCAAGACGGCGGCGGGCGTACTTCTTCAGGTGGTCGGAGGGTTCGAAGTTCTTGAAGGTGAAGGCGATGTTCATACGCTCCTCCAGTGGTGAGAGGGGGAATGCGGCGCGCGGCCCGCACGCGGGGTGCGGCTGCCGGATGCGCCGCCGGCGACGGGTGCCCCCCTGGTCGCCGGGTCGGGCGCGGGGGCACGGGCCGTCAGAACAGTTCCTTCCGCTTGGAAGAGGAGGGAATGTCCATGGCAGTACGATACTTCGCAACGGTCCTGCGGGCAATATTGACTTTGAGCTGTTCCTTCAGAATTTCGCCGATGCGCTCATCGCTCAGGGGTTCCTTGGGGTCTTCGCCGCCGATCAGCTTCTTGATCAGCGCCTTCACGCTCTCGGAGCCCACCTGGCTGCCGTCGTCCAGTTCCAGCGCGCTGTTGAAGAAGAACTTCAACTCCACGATGCCGTGCGGGGTGGCCACGTACTTGCTGGTGGTGATGCGGCTGACCGTGGATTCGTGCATGCCGATGTCGTCGGCGATGTCCTTGAGGATGAGCGGCTTCAGGCGCGAAACCCCGTCCTCGAAAAAGCCCCGCTGGTACTTCACGATGGATTCCACCACCTTGTACAGCGTGCGCTGGCGCTGGTACAGGCTCTTGATGAGCCACGAGGCCGAGCGCATCTTTTCCTGGAAATATTCGCGCTCGCCCGCCGACGCGGCCGCCGCGGCGGACCGCTCGTACATGGTGCTCAGTTGCAGGTGCGGCAGGCCGTCCTCGTTGAGCATGATGATGAAGTCGTCGTCGTACCTGTAGACGTACACGTCGGGGCTGACGAACTGCGGGTCGCTCCCGCCGTAGCTGGCGCCGGGCATGGGGTCCAGGGTCTGGATGAGGTCCAGGTATTCCTTCAGGTCCTCCATGGTCAGGCGGAACTTGCGCAACAGCGGCTTGTAGCGGCGCTTCTCAAGGTCTTCCAGGTGGTCGCGCACCAGTTCCACCAGCACCTTGTCGCGCGTGTAGCCCAGCATTTCTATCTGCACCAGCAGGCATTCCTGCGCGGTGCGGGCGGCCACGCCCACGGGGTCGAAGCGTTGCAGGGCGTGCAGCACCGGCTCCACCTCGGCCGGGGCCACGCCCGCCATCTCGGCAATTTCGTCGAGGGTGGCGTGCAGGTAGCCGGACGAGGCGATGTTGCCGATGATCACCTCGCCGATGTCCTTCTGACGCTCGGTAAGCGAGGACAGGCGCAGCTGCCACATCAGGTGCCCTTCCAGCGAGGGCTTGGCGGCGTAGCGCGCCTCGAACGAGGTCATCTCCTCCGGCAGTTCCGATTCGCGCACCGTGGACTGGCGGCTGGTGCTGGCGAAGTCGCCCAGGTAGTCCTCCCAGTCGGCCTCGCGGGCAATCTCGCGGTCGTAGGCGGCATCTGCGGCGGTGGCGGGATCGCTGGCGGCGTCACGCTGGTCGGGCGTCTCGGCCAGCGGTCCCTCGTCCTGGGTTTCCTCCAGAAACGGGTTTTCCAGCAGTTCCTGCTGCACCGTCTCGACAAGCTCCAGCCGCGAAAGCTGCAACAGCCGGATGGCCTGTTGCAGTTGCGGCGTCATCACCAGTTGCTGGGTGAGCTTGAGCTGTTGTCTGAGTTCCAATGCCATGCGTGGACAACCCCTGGACCTTTCGAGGCCCTATGCACCTTGCGTTGAGGCCGAACGAGATGACGACGCGACGCGGCGCGCGGCGTCAAGCAAGAAACGGCCCACAGTGAAAATGTGTTCCCTTCCCCAAGAGGTTAGGTGAACCATGCCACAGAAGCAAGAAGTATGCAACCGCTGTCGCCGATTCGCGGGTCAACATTGCGCATGCGCGCAACCCCCTGTCAGACAAACGAAAACGGCGACCCCCGGAAACCGGAGGACGCCGCTGGCGTACGATGCATGCGCAGGCCCGCTACAGGGAGAATCCTTCGCCCAGATACACGTCCCGCGCGCGCGGGTTGTCCACGATGTGCGCGGGCGTGCCCTCCAGGATCACCTCGCCCTGGTGCACAAGGTAGGCCCGGTCGCAGATGTGCAGGGTTTCGCGCACGTTGTGGTCGGAGATGAGCACCCCGATGCCCCGGTCGCGCAGGCCGGTGATCAGTTGCTGGATGTCGTCCACGGCCAGCGGGTCGATGCCCGCGAAGGGTTCGTCCAGCAGGATGAACTTGGGCTCGCGGATCATGGACCGCGCGATCTCCAGGCGACGCCGTTCGCCGCCGGACAGGTGCATGGCCACGGAATCGGCCAGGTGGGTGATGCCGAAGTCCGCCAGCAGCATGTCCGAGCGTTCCTTCTGCCCGGCCTTGGAAAGCCCGGTGTGCTCCAGGATCATTTGCAGGTTCTGGCGCACCGTGAGCCGCCGGAAGATGGAGCTTTCCTGCGGCAGGTAGCTCAGCCCCACCCGGGCCCGCTCGTGCAGGGGCCAGTCGGCGATGTCGCGGCCGTCAAGCTCCACCCTTCCCGCAGTGGGCTTGATGATGCCGATGAGCATGTAGAAGGTGGTGGTCTTGCCCGCGCCGTTGGGGCCCAGCAGTCCCACGGTCTCGCCCTGGGTCACGGACAGCGAGACGCCGCGCACCACCTCGCGCTGGCCGAACTGCTTGTGCAGGTCCTCTCCGTGCAGCACCGAGGTCACTGGGCCGCCCCCTTGGCCTTGGCATCGTCCTTGGTGGCATCCTTGCCGTTATCCTTGGACTCGCCGAGGGGGTTCACATCGCCGGACGAGGTGAACACCGCCTGCACCCGCTTGGTGGACGAGCCGCGCACTTCGCTGCGGTTCTCGCGGGTGTAGAAGGTGATGACCTCGCCCTTGATGCTGTTGTCGCCCTCGTGCAGCACGGGGTTGCCTTCCATGACCAGCACGGCGGTGTCCACGGTGTAGGTGGCCTTCTCGCATTCGCCGGTGCGGTTTTCGCGCTTCATGCGCACGTTGCGCTCGGCCACGATGCGGTCGATCTCGCCCGCGTCCATCCCCGATATTCCTGATTGGCCTGACTGGCCACCCTGGGCCGCGTCGCCCCCGGCGTTGTCCTTGCCGGACCTGGCGGCCTTCTTCTTGAGGTGCAGGGTGATGCGGTCGGCCCACATCTCGAAGTCGGGGCGCTGCACGTACACGGTGCCCTCGAAGACCACCACCTGGCCCTTGGCGTCGTACTGCATGCGGTCGGACTTGACGGCGGTGGGCACGTCATTGCGC
>JALHHV010000498.1 GCA_022837365.1 Desulfovibrio sp.
CAGCGTGCCGCCCACCGTGAACATGGTGTAGAACAGGAAGGTGATGACCAGGGCAAGGCCGATGCACAGGTAGATGTTGTCGCGCCAGGTCACCACGGCCGCGGCCACCACGGCCATGACCACCAGCGAGGCGGCGTAGGCCAGCTTCATGTGCCAGGCGGTGCGCACTCCTTCCACGTTGGAGCCCGATGCCGACAGCCGGTCGATGGCGTCGCCCAGTTGCCACAGGGGCAGCCGCGAGGGGTCGGCATTGCGCGCGGTGACCAGAAAGGCCTGCACGTCCTGCCGCAGGTGCAGGGACAGGGTATCGTGGCGGGTGCTGAGGTAGCCCGTGGGGTCGAACACGGTCACGTCGCGCAGTTCCCAGTTCCCGTGGCTGGCCGTGAACGAACCGGCGCGGATCACGCGGGCGATGGACATGCCGTCGGACGACAGTTCATAGGCGGCAAGGCCGCTTCCCTGCCCCTTGGCGGGCACCACCTGGGCCAGGTTGACCACGTAGGGGCCGTCGGTGAACCACACGTTGCGCAGGGTGGCCGTAGCCTCGGTCTTGCCGCGCACGTCCTCGCTCCAGATGCGCGCCGCCTCCACCTCGCCCGAAACGCCGAGCACCTGGGAGAAGCCAAGCTGCACCACGGCCCAGACCACGCCGCAGAACACCAGGTTGCGAGCCACCCGCCCCAGCGAGATGCCGCCTGCCTGCAGGGCGATGAGTTCGCGCCCGCGCGACATGAGGCAGAGCTGGGCCAGGGTGGCCAGCAGGAACACGGCGGGCAGGATCTGCGAGATGATCAGCGGCGTCTTGGCCACGAAGTACCAGGCCGCCACGCCGAAGCCCACGCCCGCCTCCAGGAAGTCGTCCAGCCGGTCGAACAGGTCGGACAGGATGTACAGCCCGGTGCCGATGGCCAGGGTGGGCAGGATCAGCAACAGGTTGTTGCGGAACAGGTAGCGCGAAAGCAGGCTCATGCGGGTGCCCTTTTGCGCCGCAGGGCAAGGCGGCTGTGCGAGAACAGGCTGACCACGGCGGGCGTGCGCTCGCGCGCGGCCAGCCGCAGGCCCCACAGGCCGGTGGCCAGGAACAGCGCGTTGGGCGTCCACAGGCCCACCACGGGCGGGATGGTGCCCGCCTCTCCCGTGGTCAGGCCGAACGAGAGCAGGCTGTAGTAGACCAGGAACATCAGCAGGGCCAGCACCACGCCGAACTGGCGGTGCAGCCCTTCGAAGGCGCAGGCCAGCGGCATGGCGAACAGCCCCAGCACCAGTGGCGAACAGCCCCAGCACCAGACACGCCGCCGGGAACACCCATCGCTTGTGCAGTTCCACGGCCACCTTGCGCAGGTACTTGTCGCCCAGCGAAGCCTTGGCCTCGTCCAGGGGCAATGCGCGCAACTGCGACCAGGACAGCTCCTTGGGCTTGATCTCGCCAAGGTCCAGCCCCTTGAACATCTGCCCTAGGTCGATGCGGACGACGTACTCGCCGAAGCCCAGCACGGAGACCTGCTGCCCCTCGGTCTTGTACAGGCGGCCGTTCTGGAGGCGGAACAGCAGTTCGCCGCGCGCCTCGTCGGTGGCGATGGCCCCGGTGGGCGCGAGGTCCTCCACGATGACCTGCGACAGCGTGCTGTCGGCCGGGTCCACCTGGCGCGCGAACAGGGTAAGCCCCGGTATGTCCTTGTTGAACACGCCGGGCTGCACCACCACGCGGGCGCGGCTGTTGGCGATGTCCATGACCGTGGCCCGGAAGTTGGACATGCCCCAGGACAGCCCGTACAGCGAAATGCCCAGGGTCAGCAGGGTGCACAGCACGCAGAACAGCACGGGCGCGGCCAGCATCTGGTACAGGCTGACGCCGCCCGCCTTCAGGGCGATGAGTTCGCGGTCGGTGCTCATGCGCAGGAAGGTCAGGAACACGCTGAGCATGCACGCCACCGGCACCACCAGCAGCATGAAGAACGGGGTCAGGTAGACGAACAGCAGCACCGCATCGGCCAGACCCAGGTCCAGCCCCAGGAACAGTTCGCGCAGTTGCAGGCCGCGGCCGATGAGCACCAGCGTGAGCAGCGAGCCCAGACAGAGCAGGAACAGGTGCAGCAGTTCGCCGAGCAACTGGCGTTGCAGCAGGGTATTGAGAGGAAGACGCAGAGGATTATCCCTGTGTATGGTCGGTGTGGCAGGAACGGAACAGGTCGAGGAGCATCTCGGTTTCCATGGGGCCGAGATTGAACCGCGCGCCCGCCTCGTCCACGAGGTCGGTCAGCGGGCACGAGGGCTGTTCGGCCCGGCGCTCGGCCACCCAGGCGGCGGCGCGCTTCACCAGTTCGCTGTGCGGAATGACGGTGGTCATGGCTTCCCCCTGGCGGATCGCCGAAGCGGATGTGCCGGGGCGGCCCGGCGATGTTCCGGCGCGGGCACCGTCTCCGCCCCCCGGACGGATGCCGGCCCCAGGGGCCGATGGTGCGTGGGCCGCCGCACGGGGCGGCCGTTCGCGCGGCGTGGAATCTACATCAACCCCGGCGGGGTTGCAACTCGGCGGCCCATGCGGTATCCCCGCGCAATCCGTGGCGTCCTTCCGTGTCCGCATCCGGCCCACGCGGGACGCCCCGCCCGTCCACCCCGTTCACCCCAGCCGCGCGGCCGCCCCGGGCCGAAAGCCATCCATGCACGACATCCTCTCCGCCGTCATCCTCGGCATCGTCGAAGGGCTGACCGAATTCCTGCCGGTGTCCTCCACCGGGCACCTGATCATCGCGGGCGACCTGCTGGGCTTCACCGGGCCCAAGGCGGCCACCTTCGAGGTGGCCATCCAGCTCGGGGCCATTCTGGCCGTGGTGGTGCTGTACTGGGACCGCTTCTGGGGCCTGCTGCGGCCGAAGCCGTACGTGCGCTTCGCCGGGATGCGCGGCATCGTGCTGCTGGGCATCACCTCGCTGCCCGCCAGCCTGCTGGGCCTTGCCACGCACCATTACATCAAGGAACACCTGTTCAGCCCGGCCACCGTGGCCCTGGCCCTGGCTGTGGGGGCCGTGGCCATGCTGCTGGTGGAGCGGCGCAGGCACCGCCCCGTCTACATGGACCTGGACGACATGACCCCCGCCCTGGCCCTGGGCATCGGCCTGTTCCAGTGCCTGGCGCTGTGGCCGGGCTTCTCGCGTTCCGCCGCCACCATCATGGGCGGCATGCTGCTGGGCGCCCGGCGCGGCCTGGCCGCCGAATACTCGTTCATCGCGGCGGTGCCCATCATGTTCGCGGCCACCGGCTACGATCTGCTGAAAAGCCATGCCCTGTTCACCGCGGCGGACCTGCCCTTCTTCGCCACCGGGTTCGTGGTGTCGTTCCTTTCCGCGTGGGTGGCCGTGAAGGTGTTCATCGGGCTCATGGGCCGGGTGACCCTGGCGCCCTTCGCCTGGTACCGGCTGGCCGTGGCCCCGCTGGTGTTCTGGTTCATGGTCAACTGACGCGGGGGCTGCGGGCGCAACGCCCTGGCGGTCGGGGGTTCAAATCCCTCCCTTGCTACCAGGATTACAAGAGGCCCTGCGCATGCGGGGCCTTTTTCATTTCCGGACCACGCCCGATGCCGCGCCGCGTGGGACCGGGGCTGCCGGTCACAGGGCTTTCGTCCGGCGTCACGGCGGCATGGCCGGGGGCGGCATCTTCGCGCTGTGGTGCGTCTCGCTCGTTGTCATCGCGCTCAACGCCCTCTTGCTGCGGGAACTGTTTTTCGGTTAGAGCTACGCGTCGCCGGCGGATGGAACGCCGGAAAGACGTCTCCCGCACCAGCATGTTCAACGGAATGGGCGCCAGCTTGACCTACGACAACACTCCCGCTCGCCGCAGGCCCGACGCCCCCCTTGCCCCCGCTGGCCGCAAGGCTCCCGGAAGCCCCATGCACAAGTGGATACGCCTCGCCTTCGAACTGCTGCCCCTGCAGGTCTTCGCCATCGCCTCGCGCCTTGCGGGCGACGACCCCGGCCGGGAGCTGCTGCCCTACGGCCTCGGCGCGTTGAGCGCGGCACTGTGCATGGCCGTGCTGCTGTGGCGGCGCGTGCTGCTGGACCGGCTGCTGCTGGGGGTGAACATCTCCATCATGCTCGGGGGGCTCGGCCTGTACACCCGCACGCCGGGGCTGGCGCACATGCTGGCCGACCTGCGCGCGGCGGGGGTGTTCGTGATCATTCTGCTCACGGCGGGGGTGACCTACCTGGCCCGGCCCAGCGCCCTGCTGGACATGCCCTCGGGCAACGTGGAGCCATGGGACCGCTACATGCTCTACGCCACCTTCGCCGCCTTCCTGCTGGCCTTCGTGACCCGCTCGCAGCCGCTGATCTCCGGCATGCTGCTGGCGGCGCTGTTCATCGTGCGCGGCAGCCTGCAACAGGCCGCCCACAACGCGCGCCAGTAGGCCCCCCCTCTCCGCGCCCGAAAGGGCATGC
>JALHHV010000499.1 GCA_022837365.1 Desulfovibrio sp.
CGGCGGCGCGGACCTGCCGCCGGAGGAACTTGCCTCGCTCGGCAGCAAGCGCATCTGCGACCCCGAGGAACTGAAGATCTTCGGCACGCTGAAGGCGCGCGCGGTCAACCTGCTCGACCGCCACGGCGTACGCTTTCTTGGCGGTTGGGGCATTCCGGAGGAAAAAGCCCCCGTCCTTGTGGAAGAACTCGACCGCATTCGGGACGAATTCCTGGCCGCCAGGGATACCTTCCTCACCCGGTACGACGACGCCGTTCGGGACTGGATAGCCCGGCACGGCGAGTGGGAACGCATCATAGCCGATTCCACCGTCAGCGCGGACTACGTGCGCAGCCGCATGGGATTCCGCTGGCAGGTCTACCGCATCGTGCCGCCTGCCCCAGGCGATGCGGAGCCGGTGGCCCAGGGGCTTGCGGAAGAAGTGCGCGGGCTTGGCCGGACCCTGTTCGACGAGGTGGCCAAGGCGGCCACCGAGGCCTGGCACAAGTGCTATGCGGGCCGCAGCGAAGTGACCCACAAGGCGCTGTCCCCCTTGCGGACCATCCACCAGAAGCTGGCCGGACTCACCTTCGTGGAACCGAGGGTGGCCCCTGTGGCCGACCTTATCGGTACCGCCTTCGCCAACCTGCCCAAGCGGGGCAGGATACAGGGGGCGCACCTGCTCATGCTGCAGGGGCTGGTGGCCCTGCTGCGCGATCCGTCCGCACTCATGGAGCATGGACAGCGGATCATGGAGGGGCATCGCCCGTCCGATCTGCTGGATGCCTTGTTGCGGCAGGATGGGGACACGGAGAGTGGACGGATAACGTCCGCAGACGAACCCGAAGGAGGGGAAGACGACATGCCCGACCTTGGGGACGACCTTGCGCAGGACGGCATCCCCCGCGAGGTCATGCCCGACCTGCAACCCGTCCTGCCCAATTGCGGTCTGTGGTAGGTGGCTGGACAGGCCACGCCAACCCGTTTACCTATCGAGACTGTTGACGTGATTGCATGTTACCCGTGAGCACACCATGACAACGCCATCGCCCACACCGCCCATCGACTTCGCCCAACTCGACGCCCTCAAGGCGGGGCTCGACCGGCATCGTCCGCTGCCGCCCGACATGGTGGCCAACCTGAGGGCGGACATGGTGCTTCGGTACACCTTCCATTCCAATGCCATCGAGGGGAACACGCTGACCCTCATGGAGACCAAGGTGGTGCTGGAAGACGGGGTGACCATCGGCGGCAAGTCCATGCGCGAGCACCTTGAAGCC